>CAYSDI010000019.1:32059-42392 GCA_964429745.1 uncultured Chitinophagales bacterium
GCCGTATCTCATGCGTGCCGTATCTCATGCGCGCCGTATCTTAAGGGCCGAGGTGTTTTCCAGAAAAGAACAACGCGCGGCCCTTCGGCAGTTGGGCATGACGCTACAATTGCACTTTTTGGCCTATTGCCTGCACGGCAAGGGGGAAGATTTGCACCGTTGGCGAATCGCCATGAAGAGGGTTCGCGCCTTTCATGCGCTGTACGCCCTGGACACCAGCGGTAAAAAATCGGGTAACGTCGCGCGTCAATTGCGGCTGTTGTACCGACAGACCGGTCGGATTCGGCAGGCGGAGCTTAATCAGGAAGCCCTTAAACGCATGATGCCTGAACGAGAAGATAGACAAAAAATGGATAAAGAAAGCCCAGATGCGACACTCTTGCGGCAAAGCGCAAGGGCTAATCACTGGGTGCGGCAATACATTCGCTTGCTGCGCGCGGCTTCTCGCTCGTTCACCAAGCGGCAGCTCAGCAGGCATTTTCGGTCCAAAATTCGGGAGCTGCACAAGAAATTCCGCCGCATGCATGCGGTGCAGGAATTGCACGACTGCCGCATGGTGATCAAAAACCTGATCTATCAATACCAGGCCCTTCCCCGGCGAATTCAGCGCAAACTGGCGTTAAAACTTTCGTATTTGCAGGAAGTTGAGGAGGCCATCGGGCAGTGGCACGACGCCGCACTTGCGCTGGAATGGGGGGTGGCGCAGGAACTGATTGACCGTGCGGTGCTAACCCGTTTGGAGCGCGAATCCGCTGGGTTGTTGGAACTGGCCTTGAAAAAAACCCGCAATTTTGAGGCGCGTGCGGAAGGCAGCCGTGGTAATTAATGCTATTTTGGCGTTTAGGGTACTCCTAAAAACCCCAGTACTGCGTTACTCACTTTTGCACCATGTTTGTTCGCCACGCTTTGTTGCTCTGTTGCCTGTTTGGATTTTTCACGCCATTAGTTGCCCAAACAAAGGGCGGGCTTATTCAGGGCAATCTTATTCAGGTAGAAGACGTAACAATTCACCGCGACAGTTTCGGGGTGCCCCACATCGTGGGCAAGACCAATGCCGACGTAGCGTACGGCCTGGCCTGGGCCCATGCTGAAGACGATTTTGCCAGCATCCAGCACAACCTGCTTCCCGCTTCCGGTAACCTGGGCCGGGCCTTGGGCAAGCAAGGTGTTTTGTTCGATTATGCCGTCAAGTTTCTGGCCATCGATGAATACGTGGCCGCACATTTTGACCAGGACATTTCGCCCGAATTTCAGGTCATTTTAGCAGCCTATTGCCAGGGCCTCAACGATTTTGCGGCGCGCTACCCCGAACAAGTTTTGGTCAGGCGCGCACTGCCGTTTACCCCGCGCGATGTCATTACCGGCTACACAGTCAACCTCTCGCTGATGGGCGGAGTGGGCATGGCGTTGAAAGCCATCAACGACAACGCCATCGAAGCCATCTACGCGCCCAACAACAAAGGCTCCAACGCCATCGCGCTGGCACCTGAGCGCACCGAAGACGGCGCTACCTGGCTTTGCATCAACTCGCACCAACCCATCGAAGGCCCTTTTGCCTGGTACGAAGCCCATCTTGTGAGCGACGAAGGCATGAACATTTTGGGCGGTTTGTTTCCCGGTGCCGTCAGCGTCACCTTAGGCAGCAACGAGAACCTCGGCTGGGCGCACACCACCAACTACAACCAATGGGGCGATGTTTACACCTTGGAAATAGACCCGAAAAACAACCATAACTATCGTTATGACGGCGAATGGCGCCCATTCCGCACCCGAAAAATCAAGTTGCACGTCAAGCTGGGGCCGGTGGTGATCGGCGTAAAACGCACGCTGGAATTCAGCGAATACGGCCCGGTCTTCCGCGCTAAACACGGCGTGTATGCCCTGCGTTTTCACGCCTATGAAAACATTCGCGCTGCGGAACAGTGGCACCGGATGAACCTGGCGAAAAATCTGGTCGAATTTGAACAAGAGATTCAGCGCGAAGGCATTACGTCCTTCAACATTATCTATGCAGATAAAGTGGGAAACATCTATTTCCAGAGCAACGGCGCTTACCCGCTTCGAAATCCGGAGCTGGATTGGACCACGCCGGTAGCCGGCATTTCATCCGGACACAGGTGGACCGAATTGTTGCCATATGACCAAAAACCCGTATTGCTGAATCCGGAATGCGGCTATGTGTACAACGCCAACAATACCCCGCTGGAAGCCTCCGGTTCTGCCTGCAACTGGACCGGCAATTTTCCAGGATTGCAGCGGTTTACCTACAACCGCGGTGAACGACTAAAATCCCTGCTCGAAGCTCACGAAGGACCGTTCAGCTGGTCTGATTTTCTGGCCATCAAATTTGACAAAGCTTACCAGCCTGACGGGCTGTTTCGCGACCGCTTTCGCATCTTTTTTGACCTGGTTCCCGAAGACCACCCGGAACTGGCAGACGCTATCCGGCAGTACCAGCAGTGGACGCTAACGGCAGACTCCTCCAGCACCACCGCAACATTACCTATGGTGACCCATTACTTCCTGGCGCGCGAAAGCAAGCTGCCCTTCGCCTTTCTGATGATTCGGGATGAACCGGTATCGGAAGCAGACGCCTTGCAGGCGCTTAAAGCCGCCCGCGACCTCCTGCTCCGGGGTTATGGCCGGCTGGATGTTCCACTCGGTCAGGTGCAGCGCTACACGCGAGGCGAAGCCTCGTATCCCGCCAACGGAGCGTTTGAAGTAGCCCGTGCGGCAGATGCCAGCTTGGTCAACGCCAAAAAAGGCCAGTTCCGCATTAAAAGCGGCGACGGCTACATGCAAATGGTCAAGTTCCATCCGGATCGGCCGGTGGAAATTCACACTATTAATGCCTACGGCGCCTCTGCTCACCCGGACAGCCCGCATTTTACCGACCAAATGCCGCTCTTTGCCGCGGAGCAATTTCGAATCCTGACTTTAGACCGGGAAACCCTTCAACAACGCGCCAAAATTTCCTACCATCCGGGTGCCGTGAATTACCGTTAGCCTATGCCTGCTGTACCTCATCCCTCGTTTCGCGAGGCGCTGGCCTTTTGGATTAAACTCGGCTTCATCAGCTTTGGCGGTCCCGCGGGCCAGATCGGCATCATGCACCAATACCTGGTAGAGAAGCAACGCTGGATCAGCGAGCAAAAATTTCTGCACGCGCTCAACTATTGCATGCTGTTGCCCGGACCAGAGGCGCAGCAACTGGCCACCTACACGGGCTGGCTGCTCCACGGCACGCGGGGGGGGCTTGCCGCTGGCCTGCTGTTCGTGTTGCCCTCCATGGTACTGCTGGGCCTGCTGAGCACTGTTTACGTGCTCTACGGCACCTTGCCCGCGGTTGACGCCCTGTTTTACGGCCTTAAACCGGCAGTGGTAGCCATCGTGGCGCTCGCGCTGTACCGCATTGCGCGCAAATCGCTGGTTTCGCCGCTGCATCTGGCGCTGGCGCTCGCTGCTTTCGTGGCGTTGTTCGTGTTCCAACTGCCCTTTCCCCTGATTATTCTGGGCATTCTTGTGCTGGCCCTGCTGCTGTTC
Source organism: uncultured Chitinophagales bacterium (assembly GCA_964429745.1). Classification (GTDB taxonomy): domain Bacteria; phylum Bacteroidota; class Bacteroidia; order Chitinophagales; family BACL12; genus WGOA01. The sequence continues at coordinate 35,603 of CAYSDI010000019.1, forward strand.
CGCTTCCGTCCGTCGCTGTTGCCAAATTCGGCAGCTTCCGGGCGAAAGGCCGGTGCTGCTGGTGCTACCGCGAAACTTCACGAAGAGGATTACCTGCTGCACACGGGCGTCCAGCTTCCGCACACCGTGTTCAAGCTGGGCAAATTGTTGCGAACGTTGGCACTTTGCGTTGCCCTTTGGTTCCTGCCTTTTGCTTTGTTTGCGCTGTTCTCAGAGGACTTCACGTTTTGGAAAACGCTGTCGCTGTTTTTCAGCCAGGCTGCCTTGGTCACCTTCGGCGGTGCTTATGCCGTGCTTCCTTACGTGGCCCAAGTAAGCGTTGAACAACTCGGCTGGCTCAGCAGCGGCGAGATGATTGACGGCCTGGCGCTGGGCGAAACCACCCCAGGTCCACTGGTGATGGTATTGGCCTTTGTGGGCTACATGGCTGGCTACAACCATTTTGATCAGCAGGTGGGGATGGGCATTCTGGGTTTAGTGACCACAACGTTTTATACGTTCTTGCCCTGCTTTCTGTACATTTTCGCAGGAGCACCGCTCATTGAAAAAACTCAGGCTAACCGACCGCTGGCTGCTGCACTGAGCCTGGTTACTGCCGGAGTGGTGGGTGTCATTTTGAACCTTGCGCTCTATCTGGCCCGCGAAGTGCTTTTTCAAGGCGAGTTCCGGCTCACTGAATTGGATTGGATCGCCGCGGTGTGGGTAGGCGTTTCGCTGGTTGCTTTGGAGCGTTTTAAAGTCAGCATGGTCATGTGGATCGGCATCAGCGCGCTCTTCGGGTTCGCGCTATACAGCATGGGCGCCCTGGGCTAACCGGTTCAATACCCCATAGCCCTCCGCAACACATCCTTCGATGCGGGACCTTCATTAAACAGCAAGTCAGCTATACTCAGACCGGACAGAAAACCGTGCCGGGGTCCAAAAACCTGCCCGTATTCCGGCGCGCGGTAAAACGGATCGGGTCTGCCCCCGGCAGGCAATACCGCATTGCGAAAATCCACGCAGCCCATGGGAACCCTGGCATCCCAATACTCGGTCTGCCCGATGTGCACCGACCATCCCAACGCTTCGGCAAAAAACTGAAAAAGGGCGGTGTTCCGGTCGATAAGTCGGTCGTAATGCGAATTGAACAAAGGTTCAAAACGATCTTCATAGTATTCAAAAAATGGAGATCTACGATAGCCCGCCACCAGCGTGTTCCAATGTTCGCGCAGCCAGGGCTGCGCATAAGCAATCCGCACCTGGCCGCTCAGCCGCCGGTCGCCACCGTGGCGCACGAGCGGAATGCTCATCACCAACAGCCCACTTGGGCCCGCCACGTGCGTGCGGTTGCGATACGAGCGCTTGACCCAATGCTCATGAGCCTCAAAACGCACCCTCGGAAAGTCCAACAACCGGGCAAACGTCTCTAAAGGTGGAAGGTATTGCGTTTCAATCACCGCGGTGTGCATCACCGCCCGGGCTTCGCTCCCATGGAGCAAAGAAGCCATTGCAGGCGCTGTCTGGGCGTCATTCGGGGGTAAATTTGACATTCCGGTGAGGTGGCTTATGGGTCAATAGCCGGAGTTCTCCGGCATCCGCCGTAAATTTAGGGAAACAGCCAAAATACCTCAATTGAATCCTATGAACCGCTTTCTTCTGCCTCGTTATCTGCTCAACGGTTTTCTGTGGAGCGGCTCCCTGCGGTTTTTATCCTTTATTGCCCTTGGAACGCTGGCCCTTCCCCTGCGTGGACAGGCACAATGGGACCTAAAAAATGGCCTGAGTGTGCGCCATGCCACGTTCGTGCATCCGGAATCAGGCCCTTACGTGGAAACGTACCTGAATATTCACGGAAAATCGCTGCGTTATGTCCAGGTCAGCTCGGGGCGCTACCAGGCCAAAGCGGCTGTAACGGTTCTTTTGCGCGATGGCGAAACGGTCAGCGATTATCAAAAGTACCAATTGGAAAGCGCGCTGGTATCGGATACCACGGACATCGATTTTGCTTTGGTTGATCAGCGCCGGATGGCCCTTCCCCGGTCAGGCATGACCCTGGAAGTTTGGGTCGAAGACGTTGCGAAGGCGAGCAACTCCGAGCAGTACAGCAGCGAATTAACCAACGATTACAGCGTGCTTCCGGTCTTTTCAGACCTTGAATTTGTAGACCGCTACGAGAAGGCGCGAGAGGCAGGGCCTTTTACCCGAAGTGGATTGGACCTGCTGCCCTACGCCATTAATTTCTTTCCACCGGAGCGGGAAAAACTGATTCTCTATGCGGAGTATTACGGTTTAGAAGCCCAAAGCCAGGAAGACAACCTTTTGCTCACCTTCTCCATTCGCGAACGAGGATCCGATGCAATCAACCCCAATTTTTGGCAGTACCAAAAAGTAAAAACAGGGGCCATCGTGCCGATTCTGCGGGAATTTGACCTGAAAGATTTACCAACGGGCAACTACGAAGCAGTGATAGAAACCAGAAGTCGCAGCAATGAGGTCTTGCAAAGTCGAAGGGCTTTTTTCCAGCGGGTCAACAACCGGGCCGTAGACAAGCTGGAAAACATCGCCATGCTGGACATCGGCAATACTTGGGCACAGCGCTATTCAGCCGAGCAATTGACGGGCTTTCTGGATTACATTGACCCTATTGCTGAGCCACAGGACCAAAACATGCTGATTTCGCTAAAGACCAACGGGGATACGGTGCTCCAACAGCGTTACCTGTACAATTTCTGGCTGCGCCGCGATACAGTGGACGCTTACAAGGCTTGGTTGACCTACCTGGAGCGTGTCAAGAAAACCAACGACGTGTATTCCACCACGTCCACCTTGGGCTACCGCACCGATCGCGGACGCGTCATGTTGCAGTACGGAGAACCGAACGATATTGTCAGCAGGGTTAACGAACCCGGAGCCTTGCCGTATGAGATCTGGCAGTATTATTCGCTGCCTGACGGCCAAGGCAACATTCGCTTCATTTTTTACGAACCAACGATGGTCACCAACAACTACCAGCTCATCCACTCCAATGCTATTGGAGAATTGCAAGATCAGCGCTGGAAAATGAGGGTGTACGCCAAATCCACCAACCCCTCGCTGCTGAATAATTTTGACGCGCAGGATCCGCAGAACAGCTTTGGCGGCAATGCCGGGCAGCTCGAGGATGATGCCGGCGATAGCATTTTTAACCAAGGCAAACCCTAAGTCAACAGTCGAGGCCGGAATCGGGGTATCTTGGAGGCAGTTTTCCCGGCGTCGTTGTCATGCACCCGTTACTATCCTCCCCGCGCTCCCCTGCCCATGACTGAATCCTCCATCAAGCCGGCGCGGGTTGCCGTGGTCATTCTCAACTGGAATGGCCGCCAGTTCCTGGAGCAATTTTTGCCTTCTGTATGTAGGGGTTCTGGACCCTTCGCTGACATTTGGGTAGCAGACAATGCCTCCACCGACGACTCCGTAAGTTTTATTACGGAGCATTTCCCGCAAGTCAGGCTGCTTCGCATTCCCAGCAATCTGGGTTTTGCCGGAGGGTACAATTACGCGTTGGATCGCATGGACACAGAATACGTCGTGTTGCTCAACCAGGACGTGGCCGTTGAACCGGGCTGGCTCGAGCCGATTCTCTTTGCCTTGGATGAAGACCCACAAATCGGTGCTGCGCAGCCCAAAATTCGGTCGGAGAAAAACCGGTCGCAGTTTGAATACGCTGGTGCAGCCGGTGGTATGCTCGATTCGCTGGGTTACCCCTTTTGCCGCGGTCGTTTGTTTGATCACCTGGAAGAAGATCGCGGGCAATACCAAACGCAAACGGAAATATTCTGGGCCAGTGGGGCGGCACTTTTTATCCGCCTGGAGCTCTACAGGGGCCTCGGCGGGCTGGACGAAGCCTTTTTTGCCCACATGGAAGAAATTGACTTATGCTGGCGGGTTCGTCGCGCAGGATACACGGTGGTCTATGTGCCCGAATCTACGGTGTTCCACGTAGGCGGCGGCAGCCTGGAGCGCGACAATCCCCGCAAGTTGTACCTCAATTTTAGAAACAACGGCCGGATGCTGGTCAAGAACATGGGGGCTGGGCGGCTGCTTTGGCTCTTGCCTTTGCGGCTCGGGTTGGACACGCTGGCCGCGCTTCGGGAGCTGTTGATCGGCAAACCCGCTATGGCCAAAGCCGCGTGGAAGGGCGGTTGGAACACCATTCGGCACCTACCGCTATGGTTGCGCAACGCCCGACAAACCAGGCGGACCGTTCACGAGTGCCGCATAGGGCCGGATCGAAGCCACCGGCAGGGTTGGTACCGCGGCAGCCTGGTCTGGCAAGTCTTTGTGTTAGGTCGAAAAAATTGGAGGGAACTGCCAGATCGCGAGAAACGGCCAGTATGAGGTTCAGCGCGACGCTGAGCAGCAAGCGGGCAGCCGTAAACCACCGCGCAGCAAAACCAGAGCCCTTCGCCGGTAAACTATCGGGCCACTCAGGCCTGTTTTGCGCCGGATTCCTGCCCATAACGGCGGTGCAGGAAATCGACGGCGAGCCGATACCCGTCCATGCCAAGCCCGGCAATCAGGCCCACACAAACCGGTGCCAGAACGTCATGGTGGCGAAACGCTTCGCGGGCAAAGGTGTTGCTGATGTGAACGGCCACAACCGGACGTTGAATGGCGCGAATGGCATCTGCCAACGCGAGGGAAGTATGGCTGAAGGCCCCACCGTTAATCACAATGCCGCCAGGACTAAAGCCGACCTCGTGCAGGCGGTCGATCAGTTCCCCTTCGTGGTTGCTTTGAGCGTAGGCCAATTCAAGGCCGGGGAATTCCCGGTGCAACTGTTCAAACTGCTCTTCAAACGTCTTAAGGCCGTAAATACCGGGTTCCCGGACCCCTAAAAGGTTGAGGTTAGGGCCGTTTAAGATCTGGATGTGCATGATAAAAAAGCGCTTGATGCCCGGGCAAAAGTCTGCGTTGCCTGGCAATGCGCTAAGTTAGCGCGCCTTGCCGGGGGATTTTCTGCTGCGCGCAGGAACGTTCTGCTGAGCCGCCGCGGGGACAATTCTGCTGAGCCGCCGCGGGAACAATTCTGTTGAGCCGTCGCGGGGACAATTCTGTTGAGCCGTCGCGGGGACAATTCTGCTGAGCCGCTACGGGGACAATTCTGCTGAACCGCCGCAGGAACTTTCCCACGTTTCAATAGTTTTACTATCTTTAAAGAGCAGTTTCCTTTTCAACCTATCAGACTTTTTTTACTATGCCAAATCGCGCCAAATCACTCCTGGAAGGGAACAAAGCTTGGGTCCGCAACACCAACCGGATGATTCCGGACTTTTTTGAGCAGCTCGCTGCGGGACAAACGCCAACCTTTCTATGGATTGGATGCTCCGACAGCCGGGTTCCCGCCACCGAAATCACCGGGGCATTGCCCGGTTCTATTTTCGTGCAAAGGAACATAGCCAATCTTGTGGTTCATACCGATTCCAACTTATTGAGTGTGGTCTACTACGCCGTCAAACATTTGCATGTTTCGCACATCATTGTCTGCGGACACTACGGCTGCGGGGGGGTAAAGGCGGCTATGAGCAACCAGAGTTTTGGCTTCCTGGACAACTGGCTGGTTCACCTCAAGGACGTTTATCGCCTGCACCACGATGAACTTGAAGCCATCGAAGACGAAGAAACGCGCTGCAATCGCTTTGTAGAATTGAACATCCGCGAACAGGTTAACAACCTTAGCATGGTTTCCTTTATTCAGGAAGAATGGGCAAATGGGGATTTCCCTTACATCCACGGATGGGTCTACGGCCTGGATTCCGGTATCATCAAAGACTTAGACCTGACGGTCAACAACTCCAAACACCTGGAGGGCGTATACCGCTACAAGAAAATGATGCCGGTGGTTGAGTAATGTCCCGGCTTAGTAAAGCACCGTGACGGTGCCCGTAAAGGACTTGCGCTGTTGCAGTTCGCCGCAGAGCAATTCCACCCGGTAAATGTACACGCCAGTTTCTTGCGGTTTGCCGCGATACGTGCCATCCCAGCCGATGCCTTCCAGCGTGGAACTGAACACTTGTTCACCCCAGCGGTCAAACACCTGAAAGAGCACCAACTCTTCGCAGGGAACGGAAACCGGCACCCGGAATAGGTCATTCAAGCCATCGCCGTTGGGCGTAAATGCGTTAGGCATGTTGATCAAAAGGTCAACAGGAATGTCCACGCAGGCTTGGGAGAGGCAGCCCAAGGTATCAAGGGCAAAAACACAGTAGGTGATGTTCTCAAAGGGATTGGCCACCACCACCCGCCCCGTGTTGCTGCTCAGGCTGGAGTCGGGTGCCCAGGTGTAACTGACCCAAAGCGGGTCTTCGGTAGCTTCAAGCACCACGGATTGTCCGGGGGCAATGAGGCCCGCAGGGTCCGCCGTGGCGCCAACAGGACGCCCGGCAATCACGGTTATGGATTCGGCAATGGAGCATCCGCGCTCGTCAAACAACGTAACGGTGTAAGTAGTGGTGGCCGTGATGGGACCGCCGTAAATCAGTGCTGTCGTGTCGCCGGTGCTCCACAAATAACTCAACTGACCCGTGCCGGTGGCTTGCAAAACGCCAATCAGCAAGGAATCTGCCGGGCATACCAGCGTATCAGGCGTCAACACCATAGCCAGCGGCTCAAAGACCAGGTCCGAGGCCACCATGACCAGACCGCTCAAGGTATCTCCGGTGGAACCGCCTGCGGCTCCGTTGCGACCGCACTCGATAGGCGCTGACACATTGACCGTATTGCCGGAGATCCCCCCCCCCAAATTCAGCGCCACGGCTGCGGGAAAAAC
>CAYSDI010000020.1:0-23322 GCA_964429745.1 uncultured Chitinophagales bacterium
TTAAACCACATGCTCCACCGCTTGTGCGGACCCCCGTCAATTACTTTGAGTTTCATTCTTGCGAACGTACTCCCCAGGTGGCTTACTTAACGGTTTCCCTAGGACACTGACTGTGTATCGCCAATGTCGAGTAAGCATCGTTTAGGGCGTGGACTACCAGGGTATCTAATCCTGTTCGCTACCCACGCTTTCGTGCCTCAGCGTCAGTGTCGGCTTTGTGAGCTGCCTTCGCAATCGGTGTTCTATAGCATATCTAAGCATTTCACCGCTACATGCTATATTCCGCCCACATCAACCGAACTCAAGACCAGCAGTTTCAATGGCAATTTCACAGTTGAGCTGCGAGCTTTCACCACTGACTTACTGATCCGCCTACGCACCCTTTAAACCCAGTGAATCCGGATAACGCTTGCACCCTCCGTATTACCGCGGCTGCTGGCACGGAGTTAGCCGGTGCTTATTCATCAGGTACCGTCAGCACAGGATAAATCCCGTGGTTTCTTCCCTAATAAAAGAAGTTTACAACCCATAGGGCCGTCATCCTTCACGCGGCATGGCTGGATCAGAGTTGCCTCCATTGTCCAATATTCCCTACTGCTGCCTCCCGTAGGAGTCGGGCCCGTGTCTCAGTGCCCGTGTGGCGGATCGCGCTCTCACGCCCGCTACCCATCGCTGGCTTGGTGAGCCGTTACCTCACCAACTACCTAATGGGCCGCACGTCCATCTTCAACCGCCTGAACTTTAATAAATCACCGATGCCGGAAATTTATGTTATGGAGTATTAATCCCAGTTTCCCGGGGCTATTCTCCAGTTGAAGGTAGGTTACGTACGTGTTACTCACCCGTTCGCCGGTCGTCAGCATCCGAAGACCTGTTACCCCTCGACTTGCATGTATTAAGCCTGCCGCTAGCGTTCATCCTGAGCCAGTATCAAACTCTCCATTGTAGAAAAGGTTTTGTGCTTTCGCACGAGTACTATGAGCAGTGACTTCTCACCGCTACTGGTCAAGTTGTTTCAAACCAATACTTCAAAGAACTTTTAATCATCAACCTTGCGGTTGGGATCGTTTTTTTCAAAAGCGGACACAAAGATAACGACACATTTTGGAGCCAAGCAAATCTGCAAGAAGATTTCACAAAAAAATTCTCCTTGCCGTATAACTTACTCGGAATCACCGGAAAGCACTCGCATCTTAGGACCGTCCCGCTGTGCTCAAAGAACAATTGGTTGCTCAGCGGGAGTGCAAAGGTAAACCCTGTTTTATAATTTTGCAAGGCAAGTCAACTTATTTCTCAACTTCCGTCCCCACCCATGAAAAAGTACAACTTCGGAGCCGGCCCCGGCATCCTCCCGGAAAGCGTTTTTGAACAGGCTGCACAAGCCGTCAAAGACTTTAACGGCAAGGGTTTGAGCCTTTTAGAGATCTCCCACCGCAGCGCCGATTTTGAGGCGGTCATGGAAGAATCCAGGCAATTGGTCAAGCGCATTTTTAACCTCAACGACGGTTATCAGGTGCTCTTCTTACAGGGCGGCGCGTCAATGCAGTTCTGCATGGTGCCCTATAATCTGTTGCCTGACGGGGGAATGGCCGCCTACGTCAATACAGGTGCTTGGTCAAAAGCGGCCATAAAAGAGGCCAAACTGTTTGGCAACGCCAATGTGGTGGCCAGTTCAGAAGACAAGAACTTCAACTACATCCCTAAAGGCTACACGATTCCATCAGAAGCGGCTTACTTCCATATTACTACCAACAACACCATTTTTGGCACGGAATATCACCAGCTTCCCCAAACAGCAGTGCCGCTGGTGGCCGATATGTCTTCGGACATCTTCAGCCGCGTGATCGACGCCAATCAGTATTCGCTGATCTACGCCGGTGCGCAGAAGAACCTCGGCCCCGCTGGCGCCACACTGGTTATTCTTAAAGACGAATTGTTGGGCAAAGTGCAGCGCCCCATTCCCACGATGTTAAACTACCGCACGCACATTGACGGCGGTTCTATGTTTAATACTCCGCCCGTTTTTGCCATTTACGTCTGCATGCTCACCCTGCGCTGGATTGAAGAACAGGGCGGTCTGGCGGCCGTAGAAGCCACCAACGTGGCCAAAGCTGAGCGCCTGTACGCCGCCATTGATGAAAACCCTCTCTTCCAGGGCACCGCGGCCAAAGAAGACCGGTCGCGCATGAACGTCACCTTTGTGGCCACCAATCCCGACCACGAAAAGCGCTTTGACACCTTCTCCAGCCAAAACGGCATTGTCGGGTTGAAGGGCCACCGTTCGGTAGGCGGCTTCCGGGCTTCCATTTACAACGCTTTACCCCTGAGCAGCGTAGACCACCTCTGCCAGCTCATGGACGAATTTGCTACCGTCAACGCCTGAGCACCCTATCGAACCCCTCAACCCACCACAATATTATGGTCAAAGTCTTAGCCAACGACGGCATGCATTCAGCCGGCGTTAAAAAGTTGGAAGCTGCTGGCGTTCAGGTCAATACGCAGTTCATCGCGCAAGAAGCCCTTCCCCAGGCTCTGCAGGAATACGATGCCCTGGTGGTCAGAAGCGCCACCAAAGTGCGCAAACCGTTGATTGACGCCTGCCCTAACCTCCGATTCATTGGACGGGGCGGCGTGGGCATGGACAATATTGACGTTGCCTACGCCCAAAGCAAGGGTATTGCGGTGCACAATACGCCCGATTCCTCATCGGAATCCGTGGCCGAGTTGGTCATGGGGCATATGTACGGCATGGCGCGTTTTTTGTACGCCGCTAACCGCGAAATGCCCGGAGCCGATGCCGCAGCCTTCAAACATCTAAAGGAGGCGTACGGCAAAGGGATGGAATTGCGCGGACGCACCTTGGGCATCATTGGTTGTGGCCGTATCGGACAGGCACTCGCGAGGCTGGCGCTGGGAGCTGGCATGACAGTGCTTCCCTTCCGCCGCCAAAAAGACCCGATTTCGCTCAGCCTGACTATAGCTGGGCTGGCGCCCATTTCGGTGGAATTGCCTATCGCGTCGCTCGACCAGGTGCTGGCTCAAAGCGACTTCATCTCGCTCAACCTGCCCAGCAACGAGGGCGATCCGGCCATTTTGGGCGCGAACGAATTTGGCGCTATGCGAAAAGGGGTCTGCATTGTCAACGCCGCTCGGGGGGGAGCAGTGGCTGAGCTGGCGCTGTTAGAAGCCCTTAACAGCGGTCAGGTTGCCCACGCAGCCCTGGACGTGTTCGAAGGTGAGCCCAGCGCTTCGCCGGCGGTACTCGGTCACCCCCGAATTTCGCTCAGCCCGCACATTGGCGCGGCTACCGCAGAGGCGCAGGCTCGTATCGGAACCGAAATGGCCGGGCATTTGCTCCAGCATTTTGGTCTGTCGGTGCACGCGAACTGAAAACCTTGCAGCCCACAGAAGGGTTGCTGAGCGCACAAATCGCCCTTGGCCCGTAAGCGGGGAGGGGCGGTTTTTTTTACCTTTGCGCTTCCTTAACCCTCAATTCCCCCGTTCATGGCCATTATTAAAGCCTTCAAAGGTCTCCGACCGCCTGAGGCGCTCGCGGCAAAAGTTGCCGCGAGACCCTACGACGTGCTCAATTCGGACGAAGCCCGCGTGGAGGCCGAAGGCAACCCGCACTCCTTTTTGCACGTGACCAAACCGGAGATTGACCTCCCGGCCGACCTCAACCCCTATGACGATCGGGTTTACGCCAAGGCGAAAGAGAATTTTGCCCTGTTTTTGCAGAAAAAGTACCTGGTTCCCGATGCTGCCGATTGCCTTTACGTGTACCGCCAGATCATGGGCACGCACGCACAGGTGGGGCTCGTAGCGTGCTCCAGCGTGCAGGATTATTGGGACGACGTGATCAAAAAGCACGAGTACACCCGTCCGGTTAAAGAAAACGACCGCATTCGACATATGCGCGAAATCAGTGCGCATTCCGGGCCGGTTTTTTTGGCCTATCCGGAGGTTTACGCCATTGACGAAATCATCGACAAGGTAATTGCCGATCAGGATGCCGATGCCGATTTGGAAACTCCCGATGAGGTGCGCCACACCGTTTGGGTCATCCGCGACCGTTCCACGATTCAGGAGTTGACCCGCTTGTTCCGCGCCAAAGTGCCGGTTACCTACATCGCAGACGGGCATCACCGCGCGGCTTCATCGGCTAAAGTGGGCAAAACCATGGCAGAAGAAAATCCGAATCACACGGGCGAAGAGGCCTATAACTTCTTTCTCAGCGTGCTGTTTCCCGCCGACCAATTGGCCATTCAGGATTACAATCGCGTGGTGCGCGACCTGAACGGGTTGAGCCGCGAGGCCTTTCTGCAGGCCCTTTCCACTGACTTTGACCTGGAGCCTGTGCGCGAAGCCTACAAACCTGACGATAACTTTTGTTATGGTTTGTACCTTCCCGGTCAGTGGTACCGCATGGAAATTAAAACCGGCCTCGTAGACGAAGATGATCCGGTTGCATCGCTGGACATTTCTGTGCTCAGCGACCGCGTCATTTCGCCCATTTTGGGCATTGCCGACCAGCGAACCGATGATCGCATTGATTTTATCGGGGGAATTCGCGGTTTAGCAGAACTCGAACGCCGAGTTGACAGCGGAGAGATGGCTGCTGCATTTGCCATCTACCCCGTTTCCATAGGACAACTTATGGACGTGGCAGATTCCGGTCAGGTCATGCCCCCTAAGACGACATGGTTTGAGCCTAAGCTTCGCAGCGGCCTCATCGTGCACAAGTTTTAGTGCTGCGCAGGATTTGGGGTTATTTGGGGTACCCTTAAAAAAAAGCATCGCCATTCTTTGGCGATGCTTTTTTGTTTTAGGCTATGCGCTCTTTATCTGGAGATCTGAACGTGCAGAACCCCGGTTTCATTGGCCTGCGTCACTTCTACCAGGTATAAACCAGGTGGGTAAGCGCTCAGGTCAAGTGGAATAGCGGTAGCGCCTACATCGCCCAAACGGGTGAATTGTTGGAGCACTGCGCCCTGCATATCCACGACGCGAACATTAATGGGTTGTGACGTTGTAGACTGAAGCATCACGTGCGTTGGTCCGGTGGAGGGGTTGGGGAAGAGCGAGAGCTTTTCGCCCAATCGGCCTTCGGTCTGGATCATCCGAGCGGAGAACAAGGTGAAATAAACTTCTGGAGAATATTCCGAGGTGTCATAAGGGCAATTGGACTGCACAGACCAACCATAGGTTTTACCAGTGTTCAGGTTTTTAACCAACCTGCCTGGACCAGTTGGGTTGATGTATCCAAACGCACCCGTGGGCATACGACGACCCCGGACCGTGTAAGACAATGCGTCCTGCACCGGATCCCACTCAATCAATGCCTGCGCAGGAAGGAGAGGATTTAGCGTGGAAACAAGGTTTCTGGGAAGCCCGCAAGTGTCGCAAGGGGCAGGGGCGATGTACAAATCCGACACGGAGAAGGCGCAGATCACATCATTGGCAAAGAATGCCGTGAAGCTTTCGGGAAGGTTATCTGCTGCCAAACCTGTCACCAACACTGTTTGGGGACTAGACGTGACAGGAAAGGATTGCCCGGCCACCAAGAGGTTGCCACTTGAAGGTGCATTGAGGTAATCAAGCTGCAATTCCACCTCGTACTGATTGGTGAACGGATCGCAGTTGTTAACCAGGTCTGCAAGGCTAATGCCTGTCATTAAGCAATCCTGGCAGGTATTTGGGGCTGTAAACACGGCTGATTGAGAAAAGCTGCACGACGGCTGATCGGTGAAAAAGGCGTTGATGCCCACGTTTTGGCCGTCCAATGCCAGATTTTCTAATAAGAAGGGTTGAGGAGAACCGTCAATGGGGAACAACTGCCCGTTAACGCTCAGGTTGCCTGAAGTTGGCTGGTTCGCATAGGCCAGCGAGAGTTCGGCTGAATAGGTCAGCTCCGCAGGGTTGCAACGCCCAAAGTTGCCAAACGTCACGCTGACTATCGTGCAGGTATCGCATGGTGGTGGAGCAACGAACAAATTGGCCAAGGTGTCGCCACAGAGGCTATCGCCTTCAAAAGTGACGGTCAGGTCCACAGCCAAACCATCGGACACCAGGTCATCGAGGGTAATGGTCATGGGGGGAGTGATGATATCAAACAATTGTCCATTCACCAAAATGCCTCCGGTTGCGGGCCAGGCGCGGAAGGCCAAGCCAATTTCTGCCGAGTAGGTGCTGTCTACAGCGTTGCAAGAACCGACCGAGTTAACGACTGCGCCGCTGACCCGGCAAGTGCTGCAAGAAGCAGGTGCAGTAAATAAGGTACCCGTGGTGAGGCTACAAAAAGGGTCTTCGGAAAAATAGGCATTGATAGAAACAGGCTGTCCATCTGAATAGAGATTGGCCAGATCTACCACTTGGGGGCTGGACGTTATCGGAAATTCCTGGCCATTGACGATCAAAAACCCTGAAATAGGAGCTTTGGAGTAAGTTACCCTAACGCGGGCGGTGTAGCGGTTGGTCGCCACTTTGCAAGTACCTACGTTTAACAGCGAAACACCGGAAATCAAGCAGGGATCGCAGGAATTCGGGGTGAGGTAAGCGTTGTTGATTTTAAGGCTACAGGCCGGGTTGTCTGTAAAAAATGCGTATATGTCTTTGAAGCCACCAATCGGCAATTGATCCGACAGATTGATTACCTGCTCGTTAGCTCCGATAGGGAAGAGTTGTCCGTTGACACTCAACGAGCCGGTAGAAGGGGCAAAATAATGGTACAAGGTCACGTCAATGTCGTAAAGCGTGTCCGTAGGAGTGCATTCTGAAGGGATCCCTGCATAAGCATGGCTCATGGCGCATTCATCCGGACCAGCAAAGAGTTTGGCATGGATAATGTCATACCCACCCACTGCGGTTGCCGTCACAGAGCCGTAGGTGGCGGTGCCTTGGTAGCCACCAGCGACGTAGACATTGCCAAGCGCATCTGCGGACACCCCGCGACCAATATCTTCGCTGCTGGTGTTACCAAGCTTGGTAGCCCAGGTCCCTTTTCCAGCTCCGCTGACTTTGCCTGCGAAAATGTTAAAACTGTTGCTGCCAAAAAGTGTGGTATCGCCAAAGGTCATCAGCCCTTTGAACCAGCCGGATAAAAGGGAGTTTCCGCGCCCATCGTAGGACATTGCCCAAGCCACGTCATTGTTGATAGGAGCACCGGCCGCAAACGACCAAAGCACATCACCATCGGGATTGACCTTAATGAGGAACATGTCCATTTCGCCCCGGCTCAGCAGCGTGTCTTTTCCAAAATAGCCTTCGCCGCTAAAGGCTCCGGACACCAGAACGTTGTCGTACTCATCCGTATCCAATGCTTCTCCATAATCGCGAAGGCTGCCTCCCAAGTAGCGACTCCAGATGTAATTGCCATCGGTATCGTACTTTGCCAGGAATATTTCTTCGTCGCCCAATCCATAATAAGTAGTGTCCGGGAAGATGATGAACTGGAAGAAACTGCCGGTAATGTAAACATTGCCTTCTGAGTCGGCCACCACATCTTCGCCAAAATCTTTGCGAATGCCGCCAAACGTTTGTGCCCAAAGCACCTGTCCGGTAGTGTCCAATTTGGCCACAAAAACATCTTCTTCCCCGACGCCAGTCAGATTAATACCGTTGAGTTTGGTGCTAATTCGGTAGCGTCCCCCGATGTAGCAATAGCCTTCGGGCGTTACGGAAAGGCCGCGGCAACGGTCGTCCCGGCTTCCTCCGAGAGTATTTACCCACTGGAAGTTGCCATCGGTGTCATACTTGATGACAAAAATGTCCACGTTGCCCTGCGAGGCAATGGTCAAGGGACCAAACGTAGCAGTTGCCTCAAAACGACCTACCGTATACACGCTACCAGCAGCATCTATGCCAATTTCGATGCCCTGATCTTCCAAGACCCCTCCCGCGCGTCTGGCCCAGAGCAAAGTGCCAGCCGGGTTGTATTTGGCAATGAAGATGTCCTCCCTCCCTGCAGAAACCAGGGTAGTACCCCCGAGATTGATGGTGGTAGAAAACTTGCCCGTAACATAGGAATTGCCTGCAGCATCTGTTACAATGTCTTCAGCAACATCGGATTTGTTGCTGCCGGGTAGATTAACCCAGTCGATGACTTGGGCCTGAGCCTGAATCAGCGGGAAAGCAATGGAGAGAAGGAAAAGACGGAGTGCGGATTGCATGGTCATGGTGGGAGATTGGTGGACATAGGTTCCCCCATTTCGTCCCCGAAAGCAGATGGCATACCACACTCAGACAAAATCATTGTCTAAAAGGGAGGGAGCTTATCACGCCTGCGGTTCAGAGGAACCGGTCAATAAGTGAATCTTGCGTTGAGAAACCGAACTTTTGCCAGACTATCTGGCTTTTTAAAGTGAAAAAGCAGGTCACCCTCCCTAACCCTGATCGTATTTTACCTAAAAACAAATCCCTTTGCTAACTCAATATCTGCATTACCCGTGACAATTCGCAAAGCTAACCAAGATAAATTTTAACATAACGCTTAGTGCCAACATTACAACGACTTAATGCATGTAAAATAATCCAAACGTGCCAGCTGCCAAAGCCCCGATTTACCTTTGCACAAACCTCCTCATGAAATTCGGTACCAAAGCTATCCACGCCGGGCTTGAGCCTGACCCTGCCACGGGCGCAATTATGACCCCCATTTATCAGACCTCCACCTTTGTTCAGCAGGCCCCGGGGGTCCATAAGGGCTACGAATATGCCAGAACCCAAAATCCTACCCGTACAGCGCTGGAGCACAACCTGGCGGCGTTAGAGAACGGTCAGTTTGGGCTGGCCTTTGCCAGCGGCATGGCTGCCGTTGACGCCGTGATCAAGCTGCTTGAGCCTGGCGACGAAGTCATCAGCACCAACGACCTGTACGGAGGCACTTACCGCGCCTTCACCAAGATTTTTGAACCCTTTGGCATCCGCTTCCACTTTGTGGGCATGGACGCCCCGGAGCGCGTCAACCCCTATCTCAACGACCAGACCAAAATGATCTGGATCGAAACGCCAACCAACCCGCTGCTCAACATCATTGACATTGCCGCTATCTGCACAGTGGCGCGGGAGCGGGGCATTCTGACGGTGGTGGACAACACCTTTGCCTCGCCGTACCTGCAAACTCCCCTGGACTTGGGGGCGGACATCGTTTTGCATTCAGCCACTAAATACCTGGGCGGCCATTCTGATGTGGTGTTGGGGGCGCTCGTCGTGCGCGATGAAGAACTGGCCCGGCGCCTTTATTTTATTCAAAATTCCTGCGGAGCCATACCGGGTCCCCAAGACAGTTTCCTGGTGCTGCGCGGCATTAAAACCCTGCACCTGCGCGTGCAGCGGAGTTGCGAAAATGCCCGCATTATCGCGGAGCGTTTGCAACAATTTTCGGCTGTCAATCGCGTGCTGTATCCCGGTTTTTCGTCGCATCCCGGCCATGCAGTGGCTAAAAAGCAAATGCGTGATTTCGGGGGAATGGTCTCCTTCACGCTCCACGACGACACGGTGGAGGCCGCGACTCGTGTGCTGACCAAAACAAAGCTCTTCGCGCTGGCCGAGAGCCTGGGGGGTGTGGAATCGCTTATTGGGCACCCGGCTACCATGACCCATGCGTCCATTCCGCGCGAAGAGCGCCTGCGCAACGGACTGAGCGATTCGCTGATCCGGCTGAGCGTCGGCATAGAAGACGCAGAGGACTTGGTCGCCGATTTAGAAGCTGCACTGGGCACATGAGCCCTTCGCCCGAAATGCGCAAAGGATGAACGCGGCTTCTGTCCGGCCCTTGCACGAGGTCGAGTTGCGCGCGTTGCTTGACGAACGCTATGACCGCTATGCGCGGCTCGCTTTTTTAGCGGATGATCCTATCAGCCTTCCGCACCAGTTTACGCAGCCTGCCGACCGCGAAATCATTGGCTTTTGGGTGGCCATGTTGGCCTGGGGCAACAGGAAAAGCATCCTGGCCAGCGGCGCGGAATTGATCAGGCTTATGGACGGTGCCCCGCATGCTTTTATTCGCGACCACCGCGAGCGCGACCGCAAGCGCTTTCTGAGCTTTAAACACCGCACATTCAACTCAACGGATGCGCTGTACTTCCTCGACTTTTTGCAGCGGCACTATCGCAAACACGACAGTTTGGAAGACGCCTTTGCGCGGCATCTCGCTGTCGACTCACCCCATGTGGGGCCCGCGTTGGCCGGCTTTCACCGCGATTTTTGTGACCATCCGAATTTCCCTCTACGTACGGTAAAACACGTCGCCACACCGGATAGGAAAAGCAGTTGCAAACGTTTAAACATGTTTTTGCGCTGGATGGTGAGAAATGATGGGCGGGGCGTAGATTTCGGCCAGTGGAAGCGCTTTGCACCCGCACAACTCCTCTGCCCGCTAGATGTTCATGTGGCCCGCAGCGCCCGCGCACTGGGCCTTTTGGAGCGCAAGCAAAACGACTGGCAGGCGGTTTTGATGTTGACCGAAGCCCTTCGGCGCTTTGATCCCATCGATCCGGTCAAGTACGATTTTGCCCTTTTCGGCATGGGCGTACTGGAAAAAAATCATAGGTCTTGAATTGTCATGAGCGAATTAGACGACGAAAATTTTGCGGCGGGTGCGTTAACCCGGCTTTTTGATTTGGAAGCTGGGCTTGCGCAGCAGCTTTCTTTGGCTGACGTACAGGAAGCATTGGCCCAGCGAATTGCGGTGCTTGCCGCCGATGACCCGGAGCAATTGTTCCGTCTGCTTTACCGCATTGACGTAGACGAAACGTTGGCCCATCGAGCGCTGGCCGCCGGTACCCCTTTTGCGCTGGCGGGGGCCATCATGGCCCGCATGGTCGAAAAAGCGCACACGCGCCGCAACCTTTCGCTGGATGATGGCGAAGGGGATTGGTAAGCTGTTATGGTTGGAGAGTTGCATTCACCCGCGGCTGCATGAAGCGGTGACCTGAATTTTTCGAGGTCGTTGTCCGAGTTTCGGATTTTCGCCTTATTATTGCGGCATCAATTATTGATAGATCAATTAAAATTCACGTCTTAACTTCTTGATTTTTTCATCGGGAAAATGCGGGACGAAACTGACGAGACAGTGCAAAATAAAATTACTTAATTCATAGATTAAATTAATAAACGGTTTGAGTCAGAAGAAGAAAGTGCCGCTGAGTCAGGTTGTTCTGTTTCAGATTGAGCAAACAAGTAAGCAGGCTAAGCTCTATTCACAGCGCGAATTCGATCGGCAGGGCTTGGGGATAACAGTGGACCAATGGGTGCTGCTAAAAATTATTCATGAGGCTGGCTCATTGTCGCAGCAGGAGTTGGCACAGCGCTCTTTGCGGGATCCGGCCTCCATTACCAGGACACTGGATTTGCTGGTAAAGCGACAGTTTGTGTTTCGTCAACCAGACCCGCAGGACCGGCGACAATTTCAAATTGTCCTGACCAAGCCGGGACGCGATTTTGTTCAGCTTCACATTGCTATGGTTGACGAGCACCGCCGTCGGAGCATAGCCGGAATGTCAAAGAATGAAGCTGAAGCTCTACTGACTTTGTTGAAAACTGTCCAGCTCAATATGGCTACCTAAGCGTTTTTGCTGGTGCGGTAACCTTTTGCGTCCAAATGGTACCTCCACCACTTGAGGGAAGACAATTGGCCGCTGTATAAATGATACATCAATAGTTGTTTTAGCAAGCAATGAACTGTAAAGTCTGGCTGAAAAAATAACATCTTCATTCTTAAGCCAATCACAATCTTTCGTCATGTACAAACCAATGATTGCATTGACAGGATTGATGTTTTTGGTCACGGCAACTTTTGCACAAAGTGCTGCTGTTTCGTCCGTAAGAAAATCGGTTGAAGCTGCTGCTTTAGCTGCTGATCAGTCCGATGTCGTTCCATTGGATGATCTGTTGCATCCGGAGTTTCGCATTGCCATGAACCGACTGTTCGGGAGCCAAGACCTTGTCTTGATGTCCAAGACGGCTTACCTGGAAAAAATTCGATCCAAAGAGTTTGCCGGAACGCCGCGTACGCTGGTGATGACTGATGTTCAGGTAAAAGGGGCGAATGCTGCTGTTACGGCGGTCTTTAAGGGAAGCACTATGAGTTTTCACTCATACTTGACCCTTGTCCAGAATGCCGGAGGACAGTGGTGGGTGGTTCAGGATGTTCCCGTCCTGGATTTGCAGCAGGTATGCAGCGCGGGGAAAGGAACGATGGCTTTTGCAGGTAGTTTGGATGAAGGAGGCGGCAGCATCAGTGGCCAGCTTCCCACAAAGCTTCATTGTTCTTGCTCAGGTCGGATGTTCTTTTCCCTGCGCCTACCATACCGCAGAACCTTGCGAAAAAAGCACGTTGCCCATGTCCAGGTTAAGTATGTCCTTGCCAAGCGAAGTGTTGAAGCTGAGCTCGATAAAGGGTCGGCGTAAAGCTGGTTCGGTAGAAGGGGTTATCCGTACGCGATCGGCCCCTTCAATGTCATCGGGCTGAACAGTCAGCCAACGAACGGGGGTATAGCCCCCGTAGAGTTGGAGCCAGCTTTGTGAATCCGGGATGCGCCAGGCCAGACTGGCCCCGGTTTTTAGTTCCCATATTTCCAGACTTACCAGGCCTTTATAGCCAAAGGCGCATTCCACTTGGCAAAAGGCTAATGAAGTTGCACCCGTGGCCCTATAGCTAGCGTCGGCCCGCAATCCCAATTCCCAATCCGCTTTTTGCCAGACCTTATCGCGGCCAAACCGGTGGCGCAACACCACTTCACGAGGCAAGATTACACGCACACGACTACCCCAGGGCAAACGCGCTTGGCCTCCAGCCCACGGAAGCGCCAGGAAGCGCCCGTCGTTGTACGTTGCTGCCGCACCGTAATAATAGATAAAGCCAACTTTGGTAAACCGGGCGGTTCCTGCGGAGGCAGAAACCCGCACCCCGGGCTTGTCCAGCGAATACACTGACTCGGCGTACATGGCCCGCGCTCCCCATAATAAAAAATATCTTTTGTCTAGGTAGCGGAAGCCGGAAGCGCCCACATAACCTTCTACCACCTTTAATCCTTCAGAATACTCCCGTGTAAAAACAGCGGTTTCTGGCCTGATTCCATACCCTGCTCCAACATCCAGAAAACGCTGCCGGATGTCAGGTTTCACGACGCGCACAAGGTCTTTCCAATGGTCCAGAGTAAAAAGCTCGCCGAGATCGGTGCGCACACCAACCGTACCTTTCAATGGAATGCTCAGATCCAGGCTGTTTTCAAATTGCCGGTCAATGCCATTGGGGGCTGGTCGGAACTCCGAGGTAACGGTGAGCCCTGGTGCCAGCAGGTTGTCCAGCCGGAAGAGGTCTACGGATTGCGCCTGGAGGTTGCTGGAGCACAGCCCAATGCACAACCCTAAACTTTGCCCTAAGCGCAGCCCTGGGTCCAGCTTTAAGCACAGACCCAGGGCAAGGGAACGCCCCCAACCCCTCGGTTTGGTGCGCTCTCTGCGGACGAACAAAACCCTATGCATCCAGTGCACTGATCATTACTTTGTCAATTCTAACTCCGTCCATGTCCAAAATTTCCAGCCGCATGCCCTGCAGGTTGATGACCTCGCCGGCTTTGGGGATGTGTTGCAGGTACTCCATCAGAACGCCAGATAAGGTCACGTAATTGCCACTGTAGTGTCGAATCCATTCCCATTCCAGCTTGACTTGCAATTCGTCGATTGGCGTTGCGCCGTCCGCCAGCCAGGACCCGTCCCCACGCAGAATCATATACTCCCCTTCGCCCTCTTCTCCGGCATCAGGGATATTACCAAAAACCCCTTCCGTGATATCGTGAATGGTAATAATGCCTTCAAACGAACCATATTCGTTAATGACTATACCAAAATGTTTTTTTTCTTTTTTAAAACGCTGCATCACGGACCAGGCCAGCATGGAATCAGGCACAAAAACGGTGGGCTTGATCAGTTCCTGAACAGATCTTTCAGGGTGCATAAAAAATTCCCTGGCGCTCAAAATGCCCTTCATCACATCTTTATTGCGGTCGTACACCGGAAAATAGGAATGGCTATGTTGTTGCAGCGTAGCCGTGATATCGCTTTTACTTCTATTGATGTCCAGCGCTACCACTTCGTTTCGGTGGGTCATCAGACTATAAGCTTTCTTATCCGAAAAGCGGAAGACATTCTCGTGCAGAAACTCCTCGTCGCTTTCCATCACGCCCTGTTGTCGCGCAGTGCGGATCATGGCCTTGAGCTCTTCTTCTGTGATTTGTTCGTTCGAAACGTTTCGGATCCCGAACAGCCGCAGCACCAATTGCGTGCTGATGGTCAACAATTTGACGAAAGGATAGGTGATCCGCGAAAAAATATCCAGCACCGGCGAGACCGTCAGTGCCAGCGAATCGGCGTGTTGCAGCGCGTAGGATTTTGGAATTAGCTCCCCCACAACAATAGACAAATACGTAATCAGGATGATGCTCCCGGCCAAGGCCAAGGTGTAGGCCGGTGCCTCCGCCATGCCGGCATTTTCCAACAAGGGCGCTAAAAAACTTGCCACCACTTCGCCCCCATAAACGCCTTGAACGATGCCGATCAGGGTTATGCCTACCTGAACCGCGCTGAGAAACTGCTGCGGATTCGCGGTCAATTTGAGCGCCGCCTTGGCACCCAAATGGCCCTTCGCCGCCTTTTGCTCTAAACCGGACTTTCTGGCCGACACCAACGCAATCTCGGAGAGCGCAAAGAATCCGTTGATCAGCGTTAAGCCAAAAATAATGAGAAATTCCATGGGATAGGCAAGCGAATTAGCTTGCAAAATACGCCTAAGTTGCCCAATGCATGGCGAAGGGCGCAATCAGCAACGGCCACAGTTTTTGAAGCCAAAAGAGCAGGTCCAGGGAACAGCCCCCACCCCCCCGGGAGAAGTGCTAAATTTGGGGCGTTAGCAAAATCCCGGCCACAGCGCTGCTCGGGCCCTTCGCCCGGCCAGAAATCCGCTCATAAACGTTAAGCCCTTCGCCCTGCCCATGACCCGCTCTGCAGAACCCACGCAAAAATCCTGGATCGAAACGGCCCCGGACAGCGATTTTCCTATCCAGAACCTGCCGTTTGGCATCTTTCGCACCAGCGACCGAAGTGCCCGCCCTGGCATCGCCATCGGCGATTACATCGTGGATTTGTCCGCCCTTTTTCAGGCCAACTTGCTCAACGTGCGCGGCATCATTGCCTCGGTACTGACGCAGCCTTACCTCAATGACCTGATTGCGCTGGGTAAAAATACCACCAATGGCATCCGTGAACGGGTGCGCGAGTTGCTGTTTGAAGACACGCCCGACATCCGCGACAACCTGAACCTGCGCGAGCGCTGCCTTGTGCGCCGTTCAACCGCAGAAATGCAAGTGCCCGTTCAAATCGGCGACTACACGGACTTTTACTCGTCCATTGACCACGCTACTAACGTGGGCACCATGTTTCGCGACCCCAACAACGCGCTACTGCCCAATTGGAAACATATGCCGGTGGGTTACCACGGCCGCGCCTCCAGCATCGTGGTTTCCGGCACGCCCATCCGCAGGCCCAAAGGCCAACAAATGCTTGAAGGTGCTGCGGCACCGATCTTTGGTCCCACCCGCCAACTGGACTTTGAATTGGAAGTGGCTTTTGTAACGGGCAAGCTCACAGAATTGGGGCAATCGATCCCAACTAATAAAGCCGAAGATTGCATATTTGGTATTCTGCTTTTTGATGACCTCAGTGCCCGCGACATCCAGAAATGGGAATACGTGCCGCTCGGGCCCTTTTTGGCCAAAAACTTTGGTTCGGTCATTTCTCCCTGGATTGTAACGCTGGAGGCGCTGGAACCCTTTCGGGTGAAAGGTGCGGAGCAGGACCCGGCCGTTCTGCCGTATTTGACCTTTGAGGGCAAAAAGAACTACGACATCCACCTGGAAGTGGCCATTCAGCCGACGGGGGGCAATCCATTCACGGTCAGCAAAAGCAATTTCAAGCACCTGTACTGGAACATGTGCCAGCAATTGGCGCATCAGACCGTTAACGGCTGCAACATCAACGTCGGCGACCTTTACGCCTCCGGCACCATTTCCGGTCCGGATCCCGGCAGCTACGGTTCCATGCTGGAGTTGGCTTGGAAGGGCACCAAACCAGTAAAGATTCCAGGATTCGGCGAGCGCAAGTTTATCGAAGACGGCGACGTCATCATCATGCGGGGCTGGGCACAGGGCAAGGGTTATCGCGTTGGTTTTGGCGAATGCCGTTGCGAAATTCTTCCCGCCATTCTATAATGTTTTATATTTTGGAACGATTGTTCCAATTAAGATAATAAAAGTTATGTCTTTCAGAACTTTGATTCCCGAAGAAGTCGCTCCTGCTGAGCGGCACCAGTTGCTGCTCTCTGCCGTTGCCCCCCGGCCAGTTTGTTTCGCCTCAACCGTGGATGCCGAAGGCCGTCCCAATCTGGCGCCATTTAGTTTTTTTAACATCTTTAGTTCCAACCCGCCAGTAGCGGTGTTTAGTCCGGCGCGCTCCGGACGGGATGGCACATTAAAGGACACGCTGCTCAACATTCGCGAAGTTCCGGAAGTAGTGATCAATATAGTATCTTATTCTATGGTTCAGCAAATGTCGCTGGCCAGCACGGCCTACCCTCGCGGCATCAACGAGTTTGAGAAAGCCGGATTCACTGCGCTGACATCCGACACTGTGAGGCCGTTTCGCGTGGCAGAGAGCCCTGCGCAATTTGAGTGTACCGTAAGAGAAGTTGTGGAGTTGGGCAGCAAGGGCGGAGCCGGTAACCTGGTCATCGCCGACATTCAGCGCATGCATTTTGCGGAGCGCATTTTCGGGGTTGATGGCCGCATTGACCCGCACAAAATTGACCTGGTGGCACGCATGGGTTACGACTATTACTGCCGGGCATCCGGTGCCGCAGTTTTTGAGGTTGAAAAGCCCATTACCCGCCTCGGCATCGGTGTGGATGCCCTTCCGGAGCGCATCCGGCTCAGCGCTGTGCTGACCGGAAACCACCTGGGGATGCTTGGCAACACGGAGGCCCTTCCCTCGGAAGTAGAGGCCGCTTCGGTAGCCGATGAGCCGCGCCTTGCGGCGTTACTGTCGGGCTCTCCAAGTAAAGAGCGAACTCTTGCCCTGCACCGGTTTGCCGCAGCGGAACTGGATGCCGGCAGGGTATGGTTTGCTATGAAAGTGCTGATGCTGGATCGCTAAGGCAGGGTATGGTTTGCTATGAAAGTGCTGATGCTGGATCACTAAGGCTTGGCATATTGGCAGGCAAAACCGCGCCGGTGTTTCAACTGCTGCTGCGGGCCCTGAGCGTGTCTACGACAGCCTTAACGATGGCTCTCGTTTCTGGCGACCACCAATGTAGCAAAGCCGGGGCAAAGACCACGTCAAATTCCATTTGCATTTCCTGGCGCAGGTTTCGGCGAATGTTGATTTTGCTCTGCTGCCAGGTAAAAGACTGGTAGTTAATGTAGCGCTGCATTTGCCGCTCGGCCTGGATCAATACTTGGCTGGCCTCCACTACTTCGTGGATCAGGCCAATTTGCAAGGCTTTGTCTGGCTTAACCAATTTGCCCTCCAGCAGCATGGTATGGGCTAGATTGTCGCCGATCCAAAATCGGTAGAGGTTGAAAATGGCCTCGGGAACCATGATGCCCACCGGAATTTCGTTGAGACCGATGGTGAAGTCGCCAGCGGCCATGACGCGGTAATCGGCGGTTAGGGCCAACAAACAGCCGCCGGCAGGTGCATGCCCCGAAATGGCCGCGACCAGCGGTTTTGGCCATGCCACCATTTCTTGTATAAGCCCCATAAAGCTTCGCCAAAACTCTTCCACCGCAGCCGCATCGTAATCGTAGAGCGCAATCAGATCAAGACCGGCAGAGAAAAAGCGCTCTTTTCCCGCCAGCACCATGCCTTTAATCTCGTCGTCTTTCAGCGAAAGCCTGAACACCTCGCGCAGCTCGTCCACGAGCGTTTGATCCAAAGCATTGGCTTTTCCGCGGGTCATGGATACCACTAGGTATCCGTTTCTTATCTCTGTTATCAGTTGGCTCATGGTACCACAAAGATTGGATTATTCCGGGTATTGTTTCACGGTATGTGATATTCGGCCAGCTGCAACATGCGCTTTCCAGCGTATCTTTTAGCAAAAGTACCCATGCTTCGTATCCTGTTGTTTAGCGCACTGTTCTGCGCTGTTTCGCCGGCCTTCGCGCAGAGCATTCCCCACGATTCCCGCACCGCTGCGGGCTTTCAATTGCGCGAAGGTGATTTTTTAGTCAACCGGGGCTTGTGGGAAGAAGCGCTGTCAGCCTACACCATGGCCATTGAGCTGGATCCTGATTACGCGCAAGCTTATTTGCGTCGGGCTAATTTGTACCGGCACCGTCAGGAGTTCAGCCTGGCTATTGCCGACTACAACAGAGCCATTCTGCTCAACCCCTTTGCAGAGGCCTTTTACGATGCCCGCATTCGCACGCGCATTTTGGCCATGGACCTGGAGGGTGCCGAGCAGGATTTGGCGGATTCGCGCAAAGTTCTGCCCGACCAGCCCGGCGTGCGCGAACAACGCGCCGACGCCTACCTGATGTTGGAGAATTACCAGGCCGCTGAAGCGGAATTGGCCCCCTTGCTTGCTGCAGAGTTCATGGATACCGTACTGGCCCTCAAACAAAGCCAGGTCTTGCTGGGTCAGGGGTCTTTGCAAGAGGCGGAAGCGGCTGCGCGGCGAGCACTTGACCTCAATCCGCTTTCGTCCGTTGCACAAGATCAACTCGGTGTGGTGCTGATGGCGCAGGGCAATTACGAACAAGCCCGCCAGGCTTTTGAGCAGGCGCTCGAGCTTAATCCGGAGTTTGCGCTGGCGCGCTTTAACCGGGGAATGGCCTCGCTGCGTCTCGGCAACCTGGACGAAGCCCTCAGCGACATGAACCAGGCAATGGCCCTCAGCCGAGATTTTCCCAACATGCACTTTGCTCGCGCTTTGACTCGCAAGTCGCTTGGCGACTGGGGCGGCGCGTTGCAGGATTACAACAAAGCGCTCGGTTTTGATGCAGGATTTCAGCAGGCGCTGTTCAACCGGGCCGTCACCCGCAAATTGCTCGGCGATTACGACGGTGCTCGCCGGGATGCCGAACAGCTCCTTCGGCTCAGTCCAAATGACCCCCAAATCTGGAACCTTCGGGGCAATGTGGCGCTGCTTTTTGACCAGTTCACCGAGGCAATCAGCCACTACTCACAGGCTATTAGCATGAACCCGGATTACGCTGAAGCGCACCACAACCGGGGCATTGCATACCTGATGCGTCTTGAGCCCTTGCGCGGCTGCCCGGATTTACAGATCAGCGCAAGCAAAGGCTACACGCCGTCTGATCAGGTGATGGCTGCGTTTTGCAGTCCCTGAGGCGAAGGGTTACTCGCCTTGCCCAAGGGTGTATGCGCGTTCGCCGTTGATCTCGTAAAGGTTTTCGGTTTTTATGATGGCTGACCCGGCGGCGTTCAGTCGGCTTTGCAAGGCCAATACATCCAGAAAGGACACTTCCCGAGCCTGGACCATGCCTTCTCCCCAGGCGTCCAGTTTGGAGTCGGTGCTCACAAAGCGGCAGCGCCAGTGGTCCGTACAAAAGGTTTCCGGATAGCCATCCGGATAAACTTTCAGGCCTCGATTGCTGATCATTTTTAGCTTCAGGGCTTTGCCAGCGTGCGTTTCCAAAAACTTTCCCAATTCTTGTGGATTGCGCTCGCCGCTTGCGCCGGTCCAGTCCAGAAAAACATCGATGCCCACCAGGCGTTTGTTCACGGGTGCGGGAACATAGGCTGGAATCTGAATGGGTTGAGAAGCACGCACCCGCGCAGCAGGCAGGCTTCGCGGCTTCTCCCCGAGCCGTTCAGCCACTGCATCAGCGAAGGCTCGCGTGCCAGAACTTTTACGGGCAGGCGAAGTTGACGCGATGTCGGCCGTATGGATGCCGTCTTCCAAGGTGCGCCGCCAGGCATTCTGAATGAGAGCGGATTGCTCATTCAGGCCAAGGTGGCCTAGCATCATACAGGCGGCGTTCAGCAGCCCGGATGGGTTGGCCAGGTCTTTACCAGCTATATCGGGCGCCGATCCGTGGATGGCTTCAAACATGGCAAAGTCCTGCCCAATGTTGGACGAACCGGCCAGACCGACCGAACCGGCCACCTGCGCCGTAATGTCCGATATGATGTCGCCATAAAGGTTCAGCGTAACCACCACATCAAAACGCTCCGGCTCCGCCGCCAGCAACGCAGCGCCAATGTCAATGATTTTGTGCTCGGTCTGAATGTCCGGATAGTCTTTGGCCAGCTCATCAAAGATGCGGTGAAACATCCCATCCGTAAGCTTCATTATGTTGTCTTTGGTCAGGCAAGTTACTTTGCGTCGACCTTGCGTGCGCGCGTATTCAAAAGCATAGCGAATGATACGCTCGCAACCCGGCCTGCTCACAAGCTTGAGGCACTGCACCACTTCGCCCGTTTGCTGATGCTCAATGCCCGCGTAGAGGTCTTCCTCGTTTTCGCGTACCACCACCAAATCCATACGGGGGAAGTGGGTCGGTACAAAGGGCGAGTATGCCTGCACAGGCCGGACATTTGCAAATAGCCCCATCGTTTTGCGGATGGTCACGTTCAGGCTTTTGTAACCTCCTCCCTGCGGGGTGGTGATAGGGGCTTTCAGAAAAATGCGGTTATTGCGCAACAGTGCCCAATTGTCCGGAGCAATGCCGGATAAGTGCCCTTGCTGGTACACGGATTCTCCAATTTGAATTTCGTCAAAGCTCAGCCCGCAGCCAGCCATGTCCAGAATCAACAGCACAGCTTCCATAATTTCCGGACCGATGCCGTCGCCCATGGCGTACGTAATTCGGTTCAGGGTTGGCGCGACTGGCGCGACCGGAAAAATTTGAGCTTTACTGTTCATTTGTTTAGTATTATTCTCTTAAAAAGTAGTATTACTATCCTCACAAAGATCGCTCCTTTTACGCTCCGCGACAACCTTAGAGGAGACGATTAGCCTTTTTGTGGAAAAATGGGGTGGGTACGTCGCGGTCCTGGACCGGCGCTCTCGCCACGGTCACAGGCATTGCCGTTGCGGCGCTTAGTTTTGAGGTTTTACCACACCAAAGTTGCCATGCCCAACGCCTTTCTTCCCCCGACCTTGAAAATCTTTGCGGCCTATAAAAGCATGGGCGAACGCGCCATGGCTCAGCTCAGCGACGCAGACCTGCACTGGCAGTTCAACGAGGACACCAACAGCATTGCCATGAACGTGCACCACCTCTGGGGCAATATGCGAAGCCGCTGGACGGACTTTCTGACCAGCGACGGCGAGAAGTCCTGGCGTGAGCGCGATGCCGAATTTGAACCTTACAAGGCCAGCCGGACCGAAATCCTGCAGCGCTGGGAGGAGGGTTGGACCTGCCTTTTTACCGCCTTGGAAAGCCTCCAGCCGGAAGACCTGGACCGGACCGTGTTCATCCGTGGCGAGGCGCACTCGGTTCCTGAAGCCATTCAACGCCAGGTGGCACACTATGCCTACCACATTGGGCAGATGGTGCAGATTGGCAAGATGATCCGGGGGCAGGAGTGGGCATCGTTGTCGATTCCGAAGCCGGGAAGGGGATAGGGGGGGAAGGGTTGGGTGAGAGAATGCGCGCTGATTTCTAAATGTGATGCTCATCTCAACATTGCCTTTGAACCCTAATAATGTCCTTGTTTTAATTTCACCATGCTATTTATTTATGCAAATTTAGTATGTTATGAAGCATCTAATACTTGCGACATTGGCTATCGTGGTCACTCCACATCTTATTCAAGGACAGGAGTATTTCCAATATTTCGATGGCGAGGACCTGCCTTTTTCATACCCTATCGAAATAACCATTACCGACAAGAGCACGCCCAATGCCTGGCAAATAGGGATGCCGAATAAGGTGAAGTTTAGAGAAGCCCGCACAAAACCCAACGCTATCCTGACACAGTTGGAAGGGTTTTACGCCGCTGGGGACACCTCCACTTTCATTGCATCAATGAATACGAAGGAAGCCTTAGGCAGCATATTTGCCTTTCAATGGATGCAGCGGATAGATTTTATGGAGGGCGATGGCGGTATTGTCGAGTACTCGGTTGACAAGGGAGTTACCTGGGAGAATCCGTTCGATAATCCTTATGTTTATGCTTTTTATGGATTTAGTGCCGCCAACGTCGATACGCTTGCTAATGGCGACATCGCGTTCGTAGGAAAGGATGACACCTGGCGCAACGTTTGGTTGTGTTTTGAATACGGGTGGCTTGTTACCGTAGGCGATAGTTTGTCTTTTCGCTATACACTGGCCAGCGGCCCCGGAGGCAAAGAAGGCGAGGGCTGGATGATTGACAATATGTATGCGGCGGTAACATACACGCATACCATAAACGAAGTAAAACCGACAGAGTACTTCTCTGTTTATCCAAATCCTGTTTCAGATCGGGTGTTCCTCAAAACGATGAAACTTGATCAATACCATGTTATTGAACAAATGATGCTCTACGATGCGCAAGGACGTATTGTGCAGGAATGGGCCAACATACCAACGCACTTCTTTTTTGATGTTAACCATTACCCGGCTGGTCAGTACAACCTGGTGGTGCTGACAAACCTGCGAACGGTAACGGTTCCGGTCATTATTCAGCATCCATAATGTTTTTTGGGCGAAGCGGCTCCTTTGCTTCGCTGCTGCTTGGCTGCTGGCTGTTAGCCGCCTCCACTTATCCGGGCGAAGGGTATTCGTTCCCGGAAATGCGGTTTTTTCCACCGATGCCTGACAACCCTGAGAACCCGGTTTCCGTTCAAGGCGTAGCCTTGGGCCGTTATTTGTTTTATGATCCCATTCTTAGCCGCGATAGCAACATGGCTTGTGCTACATGCCACCAGCAAACGTATGCTTTTTCTGGCGGGCCAGCTCGTTTTTCTGCGGGTCGAAATGGGAAACCCCTTGCCCGAAATACTTTGCCCTTGTTTAACCTGGCCTGGTATCCGGCATTCTTTTGGGACGGGCGCGCGGTTACCCTTGAGAACCAGGTTTTTGAACCAGTTGCACATCCACAAGAAATGAGTTTGCCTTGGGCAGAAGCAGCAAGCCGCCTGGCGGACCATTCGTTTTACGCGTCCCAGTTTCAGGATGCTTTCGGCAATGTTCCAATCGACAGCATTCTGGTTGCAAAAGCTTTGGGACAATTTTTACGGACACTGATATCCTACCAGAGTAAATACGATCAGGTATTGGCAGGCAAGGATTATTTTACGCATCAGGAATTTCG
>CAYSDI010000020.1:23422-40575 GCA_964429745.1 uncultured Chitinophagales bacterium
CCTTTTCTGGATTAGTGTCTGCCCCATGCTTGGTTGGCAGTTTAATGCCAGTTAACTCACTTTGATGGCTGGCTGATTTTCACGGTCTTTTGCTGCTAAACACGACAAGCGGGACAAAGACAGTTACCCGTAAATTGCTGGTTCACTGAAAGGTTGACTGGACGTTTGGTTAGATTCACTCATATTTATTGACGATGAATTTATTAAAATCAGCTAATTGTCTTTTTTTCAGTGTGTTAGCCGTTGTGCTGCTACGCGCTTCGGTTTCCGGCCAAACCTACAGCATCCCTTTTGCGGAGAAGCAGCCTGCTTGGGTGTTCCCGTTGTGGTTTACCAATGGGGATGGGCAGAAGGATACAATTTATTTGGCTTATGATCCGGAGGCGAGTTCGGCAACGGAAGATTCACTGTTTGGTGAGTACTCGATTGAGCCTGATGAATCGGCATTTTATATTAGAATCGGGCCAAATTGGAGAGTTTTAGCTACAGTCGACCTCACTTATGCAACAGATTTGTTGGGGTATAACATTGCTTACCCATTTACGATTACTTACGATGCAAAACTATTGTACAGTGACAGCCTTCCAGGTTTTCCTTCTAATGAAGTGCCCAAGGTTTGGGCGCTATTAACAGGTGAGGGAATCGTAGATGGTTGTCCGAACATAGATTTTGATGGTTACCAGGTAATCTTAGTCGATACTGTTATTGATGGGTATCCTGGCTCAACATTTGTAGAACCACATTGTCTGCGAGATTCATTAGTAATCGTTGAAGGAGAAGCTACAATGGCTATAGGGTTGAAAGAGTAGAATATAACTACAGGTGTTAGCTCAGGCATAACTCACCTTCATGAATTTGCTGATGCGTGGATTTATCACAGCGAATTGTATGTCTCGGTCAATAGTACTGAATGGATTCGGTTACAAGTGTTTTATCAAAGTGGTGCGCTGCTCTATGAACGGATGTTTGAGCCAGGGGTCTATATACACACGGAGATTTTGGCAGCACAACTCGAAGGGTTGAGTGGCCTCTTGCTGGTAAGTATAACAAGCGGTCAAAAGACAGTTACCCGAAAATTGCTGGTTCCTTGAACAATTGAAAGGAAGCCACAATAATGAAACCTCTGGTTTGTTTTAACCCGGATAAGCGGCCCAGCCCCTCTCACCCCTTCGCCCGTTTCCAGTCGCTCAGATCGCGTCCGGTTAGTTGCTCCAGCGCGGTGATGTCTTCCAGGAAGAGCGGCAGGAGCGCGTTGTATTGCTCGGCGGTCATGCGGTCTTTTTCGCCGACGTTTCGCGACTTGAGCCATGTGCGCATGCGGTGGCGGATTTCGCGGCCAAAGGCAGCGCGCAGCAGGGGCCGCAGCATTTTTTTGACTGGGTTTTCCTGCGTGATGAGGTGCTGCATGGCTTTTGATTTGGGCGCACCAGATACATTCTTCTGGTCCAGAATCAGAGGCACGTCGGGGTCGATTTCCAGGAACTGAAACACTTGGCGCATAAAGGCGGCGGGGTCGGCCTGGAGGTCGTCAAAGAAGAAGACTTGAAACCGGGGGAAGGCTTGCTGGAAGGCGCGCACCCCTTCGGCATACATAGAATGCGCTACGTAATGCCACATGAAGTCCCAGCCATCGGCGGTGCGTTGGGGCTCGGCGGCGAGTGCCTGTTCCAGCGTGAGTTTTTCGTGCAGGTCGCGGCTGAAGAAAGTGTAGCCGGAATAGGTGCGGTCAACGGGGTTTCGGAGCACGGCCATGAGCTTGGCGTCCGGACCCAGCAGGGCTTTGATGCGCGGAATGGATTCGCGCCAATAGTAGAGGTACCCGGTGGCCACTTCGCCCCGAACGGGATACGACCCAGCCCCGGAATAGGCCTTCAGAAACGCGGCTTCCTCAAATACGATTTCTTCAGCCGGACGCTGCGCCGGATAGGGCAGGTGGTTGTTGCGGTACAGTGCTGATTGAAAATAGAACGTCTCCTTGGTAGGCATGAACACCTGCGGGTGCTGCTTGAGGTAGTCGTAAAGCGACGTGGTGCCGGTTTTAGCGGCGCCAACGACAAGGAAATTGGGCTTAATGACCGTCATGGGGTGGGATGCAGGCGCAAAGATAAGAGCATTAGTACCGGTGAAAGATTTAACGTAAACTTCTCATTTATTTAACATCAAAAGTTTGGTTATGTGGTTGGGGGGGGTAATATTGCCCATTGATTTACAAAATACTCCTAGTCATGCGCCAATGTTGGCTGTTTGTGATTATCTTGATGAGTATGGTTGGTTCAAATGCTCAAACCTTTGTCGGCACTTGTCCGATACCAGAACCTGCACTGCAATGGACAAACGAATCAGCCAGTTCTCTGGGTTTAACCAGTTTTGGCGGGCGTATTGATATTTTCGGTTCTTTTACGGTTAAACGGTTAATGTGAGTACGTTCACCTTTTTTGGGGCAGAGGTTGGTGTTCTTAGTGACGGTGACATTTATACGGTAACCATCCTGTCAGAGAACGGCCCTTTACTGACTGAAAAGCTGTTCATTGCCCGATGAGAAGAGCATTAGAACCATTCTTATTTTCCATGCTGGTCTGCCTTGGCGGACCAGCATGAGCTCAGGGGCATGATGCAAATTGGATTTTCGGAGATGGGTTTCATCTTAAGTTTGACGACTCGGGGCCTACAGCTCTACCCTATATAGATGATTTCTATGCGTTTAAAGGAGCTTCAACTTTTTCCAACAGACAAGGTGAACTGCTTTTTTATTCTAATAGTCGGCAAATTTGGAATAAAAATTTTGTTCCATTAATGAATTCTGATAGTCTCAAACACGATTCTTATAATACCTTAGGATCCTATTTGGTCCAAGGATCAATGTTTTTGCCATATCCCGGAGATACTAGTAATTCATTATTTTATTACTTAATGATAGACGAAGAAGATTTTCAACCAAGTTATTTGAAATATTCCGTTGTCGATTTAAGTCTTGATTCCGGACTGGGAGGTATTGTAGATGGGAAAAAAAACATTCAAATTATTGATGTGAGAATTGGAGAGGGGTTAACCGCGATTAAACATGCGAATGGAAGAGATTGGTGGATTATAGCTCGGAAAGTATCTTCATTTCCATTTACAGATAGATTTATCTATGCATTGTTGACCCCCAATGGCATAGAACTATCTGGAGAAAGTGTTCCTGAATTCACAGGTACATATGGGGGCAATTTAACTGGGAATAGGAAGGGTAATTTGTTAGCTTGGGTTAGTGCGAGTGCTTATTCACATACTATGCCGACATTGGCCCTTTACAATTTTGATCGTTGCAGTGGCAATATTTCAATTATTGATACCATTCTTGCGCGTTCTCCTTCGGATCAACTAATTTCAGCATGTTTTGCTCCAGACTCAAATATTTTATATGTTAGTACTGATAGAAACTTTTCGTTGTATCAATATTCTTGGCCTTTAAACAATTTAAAGGATAGTTTGATTTTTCGAATAAAGGGACCGGGTTTAAGTACTTATGGAAATAGAGGGGGTAATTTGGTAATGGGTGCAGATAATAAAATTTATATGTCGATGAGGAGACAATCTCTAAGCAATAGCCTTGATGGATTCGCTGAGTTTCTGGCTGTTATTACTAAACCAGACTTGAGTGGAATAGGATGTTATTTTGACACTTTTGGTGTCTTTATGAATGGCCGCGAAAACACTACCTATTCCCTCCCCAACTTCCCTAACTACGATCTGGGCGCGCTTTTAGGCAGCCCCTGTGATACCTTGAGCCCTGTGGATACTACCCAGACCAGCATCCCGGTATTTCCACAAGGGACTACCACATGGTCGGTCATCCCAACCATAAGTGACGGCCTTTTTACCATTCAGGGAGCAGCAAATGGGACGCTTATGGTGTACGATTTGTATGGTCGCGAGGTGTTTCGAAAACCCCTCACGAATTCTACATCCTTTGACCCGAGCACTTATCCGCCTGGGTTATATTGGGTTACCGTTCAAAAGGACGATGGCACTTGGTATCCTGCCCGGAAGATCATCCGGAAGTAAGATGGTTTTTCTAAGCAGTAGGAAGGATAATGAAGGCCTTTCCAACAACGTAACCTAAAATTCTTTTAATTTTAAAATTTAAATCATGTTATGTGGCATGGGGGGAGTATTATTACCTATTGATTTAAAAAATGCTCCCTGTCATGCGCCAATGTTGTCTGTTTGTGATTATCCTATTGAGTATGGTTGGTTCTGTTGCCCAAATCTGTGATGGTAGCTATACGGTGCGCACTATATCAGTATCTGGAGTTGTTGCAACGCACAAGCTTTTTATCTCCCGATGAAAAGATTCAAGACCATAGTTCTGGCTATTGTGCTGCTCTGCTTAGGCAGAGCAGCACAGGCACAGGGTCATGATTCGCATTGGATTTTTGGAAATGGAAATCACGTCCAGTTTTCTGCACTTGGTCCAGTATTGTTACCTCCAGTAATAGCTTTTGAATCGCAAGAAGCTATAGCTAATATATCTGATAAACAGGGTAACCTTGTCCTTTTTTCAAACAATGAAGAGATTTGGGGATCTGATCTTCAGATTATTCCAGGAACAGAAGCATTGGATCTTGGAGAATTTGGAAGAACAATGACCAATGGCTGCATTGCCTTACCTTGGCCAGGTGATTCCTTAGATAATCTTTTTGTTGTTTTTTACACGGAATGGAATTCTCACCGAGTCAGATATACGCTCTTTGATAAGCGCATAAATACAGGCAAAACGGGAATAGCAGATTCAGGATCAACAGAGGGGAGTTTTATTAATATACCCGTTTGGAGTGCTGAGGCTGCTGATGCGATTAATGCCGTTCGGCATGGTAATGGCAGGGATTGGTGGATTGTTTCCCGAACCTATCCCGACGGATCTGATTCCTTGATTATAGCCTTGCTCACTCCAAAAGGAATTGAATACACGTCTGCGATGGCCTTTTCCTTTGATACAGGTTTTGGTGGGGAGATGAGTTTTTCACCGGCAGGGGATAAATTGGGTATTTCCTGTAGTTATGAGGGGGGGAATACATACTTTGCCCTATATGCATTTGACCGGTGTGATGGACAAGCAACATTGATGGATACCCTATTGCCTAAAAATGGAAATCGCTATTATGGTGTTGCGTTTTCACCCGATGGTAGGAATATTTATACAAGTAGCCTTATGAAACATTCAATTTTTAAGTTAAACTTTATTGATGGTCGGATTGTAGATACCATAGTGTATAGATTTCCTGGAGATTCATTTTTCGAAAACTATGGTGGTCAATTGCAATTGGCACCGGATGGCAAGATTTACCATGTCTCTGGGAGGGTATCGCCATTGAGTGGATTGCCTGAATTTTCAGAATATCTGGCTGTTATAACTGAGCCAAACAGAGGGTCTGCTTATTGTGGCTTTGATACCTTTGGTTTGTATTTGGAGGGGCTTCCTTCAACTGGAGGAGTTGGCTCCCTCCCCAACTTTCCCAACTACGATCTTGGCCCTTTAATAGGCAGCCCCTGCGATACGCTGAGCCCCTTGGATATTACCCAGACCAGCATCCCGGTATTTCCACAAGGGACTACCACATGGTCGGTCATCCCAACCATAAGTGAGGGTCTGTTTACCATTCAGGGTTCAGCAAATGGAACGGTTATGGTGTACGATTTGTATGGTCGCGAGGTGTTTCGAAAACCCCTCACGAATGCTCCATCCTTTGACCTGAGCACTTATCCGCCTGGGTTATATTGGGTTACCGTTCAAAGCGATCATGGTATATGGTATCCAGCCCGGAAGATCATCCGGCAGTGAAAGGTGATTTGAAGCCTTTTCAGTTTTTAAAGGATAAGTAGAAAAATAAGGTTTCGTTCGTAGGCATAAACACCTGCGGGTGCTGTTTCAGGTAGTCGTACAGGGAGGTAGTGCCAGTTTTAGCGGCGCCAACGACCAGAAAATTGGGTTTAATGACCGTCATAGGTTTGGGGATGCGGGGCAAAGAACGGTATCTTATCTTTGAGTTAGATTATCAATAGCACCATTACTATGGACCTTAAAGCAGAAAAATTGGAGCTCATCCAGTGGTTGGCCCAATTGACTGATGAGAACATCATTGCTAAGATTAGAAATCTTCGCAACGAGAAAACGGATTGGTGGGATCAAATAGCCGATGAGGAGCGTGTATCTATTCAAGAGGGCTTAGAGGAGTTGGAAAGGGGTGAAGGTGTTTCTCATGAAGAGGTTTTAAAGAAAGTGAGAGATAAGTATAAGTTATGAGTCATGGTATTGTGTGGTCTCCCAAAGCCCTTAAAGACCTGGAGGGAATTCTTGACTATCTGTTAAAGGAATGGGGTGGGGGCAGTGTGGTAAAATTTATAGCAAGATTGGAAGGAGCAATAGAAACTATCAAAATTCATCCTGAACTCTATCAAGCTTCCATATCGCGTCCTGGGTTGCGACGTTGTGTTTTGACTAGCCGTGTAGTTCTATATTATCAGGTAAAGTTTAAAACTATACAAATTGTTTCTGTACATCAAACCAAAAAGTTACAGTAAATGTATATGTATTAAATTCAATCTAAATATTTCTCCTTCCCCGTATCTTTGCCCTCTGTTTAACGCAAGCCTGTCATGAGCACCAACGCCCCCCATTTGTCAGAACAAGAACTCGTTCGCCGGGAGAACCTGCGCAAAATTCAGGAACTGGGCATAAATCCCTACCCGGCCGAGGCCTTTGCGGTTAGTCACCACAGCCAGGCCATCCTGGAGGGTTTTGATGCCAACCCGGAGGCGTTTGCGGAGGTGTCGCTGGCGGGGCGCATGATGGCGCAGCGCATCATGGGCAAGGCGGCGTTCATGGAGCTGCAGGATGCGGCAGGTCGAATGCAGTGTTATGTGGCCCGCGACGAAATCGCGCCCGGCGAGGACAAAGCGCTCTACAACGACGTCTTCAAGAAGTACCTGGACCTGGGCGACTGGGTGGGGGTGCGCGGCCATGCGTTTCGCACGCAAACGGGACAAATCAGTATTCACGTTACGGAGTTGCGTCTGCTCAGCAAGGCCCTTCGCCCGTTGCCTGTGGTGAAAGAAAAAGATGGTGAAGTTTTTGATGCGTTCAGCGACCCGGAGCAGCGCTACCGGCAGCGCTACGTTGACCTGATTGTGAATCCGGAGGTGCGCCAAACCTTTATCAAGCGCGCGCGAATGGTCACGAGCATGCGCGATTTTTTGAACAGCCGGGGTTATTTGGAAGTGGAAACGCCCGTGTTGCAACCGCTCTACGGCGGTGCAGCAGCGCGGCCTTTCAAGACGCACCACAACACGCTTGACCAGACGCTGTACCTGCGCATTGCCGATGAGTTGTACCTCAAGCGCCTGATCGTGGGCGGCTATGAGGGGGTGTTCGAGTTCGCCAAGGATTTTCGCAACGAGGGCATGAGCCGTTTCCACAATCCGGAGTTCACCATGATGGAACTCTATGTGGCGTATAAAGATTATCGCTGGATGATGGACCTGGTGGAAGAGATGCTCGAGGGCGTGGCAAAAGCGCTGACCGGCGACGGCGTTGTGACGGTGGGTACCAATGCCATCAACTTTGCGCGGCCCTGGAAGCGCTACACTATGTACGAGGCTATTCGCGTGTTCACGGACATTGATATCAGCCAGATGGACGAAGCGCAGCTTCGCGAAACCGCCCGCAAACTGCACGTCAGCACCGACCCGAGCATGGGCCGCGGCAAGTTGATTGACGAAATTTTCGGCGAGTGTGTGGAGCCGCACCTGATCCAGCCTACGTTCATCACCGATTACCCGGAAGAAATGTCGCCCCTGGCTAAAAAGCACCGCGATCACCTCGGTTTGGTCGAGCGCTTTGAGGTCATCTGCAACGGCAAAGAAATTGCCAACGCATTCTCGGAGCTCAACGACCCCATCGATCAGCGGCAGCGCTTTGAGGCGCAACTGGAACTGGGCAAGCGCGGCGACGACGAGGCCATGGTGCTGGACGAAGATTTTCTACGCGCGCTGGAGTACGGCATGCCGCCCACGGCGGGCATCGGCATCGGCATTGACCGCCTGGCCATGATCATGACCAACCAGCCGTCTATTCAGGATGTGTTGTTCTTTCCGCAAATGAAGGCGGAAAAGCCTTGACTATGGGTTTTTTTGCGACGCCCTAGTCATTCTGCAACTTGTACAGCACCGGATTGCTTGGCGCGGCATCCATAGCCACCTGCGGCACCTGCATGTGCAGCCAGTAGCGGCCATCGGGCAGGGCGTCCGGAACTACAATCATCTCCGTGATGGTGGTCTGCAGGCGCGTAGCGTGGGGGTAGCGCCACCAGGCGTGGTGCGCGGCCAGTGCTCCCTGATCGGCTTCGCGGTCCACAGAGGGCAGGTCAAGGAGCAGGTGTTCGTAGCCCTGATCGGCGAGCCAGGCGCAAGCGGCGGCTTCCACGTAAGGGGCATTGGTGCCGGTCCAGTGGCGGTTGCGGCGCTCGGCTTCGGGGGCCGTGCGGAGCACGAGGGCGAGGGCCGGGGCTTCAACCGTAGATAAAGACTTAACGGCCGCCTGCACATCATCCAAGGTCACCACAGCATCCCTGCCCGAAAACGGTGCCGGCGCGGGCAAATCCCGCGGTGCAACCGTCGCTACATCGGCAAAAAAGGCAAAGTGCGTCAGGCAGTCGCTCAAAACGATGCGCTCCTTCGAAATATGGCCCACACATTCCGTGTGCGTCCCGTTGCCGTGCGGATTCAACCACCAGTCAAAAAAATTCACGACGCCACCCAGCGCGGTTGTTCCGACAAAATCACCCATTCGAACCGGTTCTGCCCGGAACGGCTGCGCCCAAAAGGCATTCGGTTGCGGGCGAAGGGTCCCGTTGGGCCCATCAGCCTGTTCGCTTGGCCACAACTCCGCCGGGAGCAGGGGCCGGTAAACCTGACCGAGCGGGTAAGGCCGTGTGTAGTCGGGGAGAGGAGGGTACTGAGTATCCATAAACTTAGGTTTTGCAGTTTACGACCGCGCCCGCAAAATAGGCATCCCCGTTAAACTGTGTTAAAGGTCGCTTCGGCAGGGTGAGTTAGTGGGTATCTTTACCAACCGCTAACTTTTTGTAACAGAGTTCCGCCATTCGGTCCGTTTGTGCATGATTTTTTCTCTCCTTTCTCAGATTTTTCCAGGGTCCGCCCTGCGGAACTCAGGCTTGGTGTTGCTGGTCCCGATCGGTCTCAGTCTGGCTATTGGCTGCCGGCCTGCGGCACCGGTGCTTTCCCCGCAGGAGTGCTTTGAGGAGTTGGCGGCAGAAGATCCCGGAGGCATTCCCGTTGAAGTTTTTTTCAGCAATCCCGAGCAAACCGATTTCCGGCTTAGCCCCGACGGCCGCTACCTGTCCTGGCTGGCGCCCTGGGAGAACCGAATGAACCTCTTTGTCCGCAGCCTGGATTCGGTCATGGAGCCCATTCGACTTACAGAAGAAACCCAGGCGGATTTGGGCCGCTACTTCTGGGCCAATGACCACAAAATCGTCTACTTACACGACGCGAGTGGCAAGGAGCAATACCGGCTCTATGCCGTGGATCTTTTGACCCGCCAGGTCCGCGATCTCACCCCTTTTGAGGGGGTTAGCGTAGAGATCATCGATGTGTTGCCGGCTTTTCCGGATGAGATGATCATTTCCATGAACCGCAACAATCCGCGGCTTTTTGAACCTTATCGCTTGCACCTTGAAACGGGCGAATTGCGGATGCTGGCCGAAAACCGCAACGTGCGCGAGCCGTTTACGTGGTGGGTCGCGGATCACGAAGGCAAGCTCCGGGTGGCGTTCAGTGTCACCGACGGCATTCGAACGAATGTGCTTTACCGGGCCACCGAAGACGAGCCTTTCCGCAAAGTTTTAACGACGGATTGGACGGAATACATGGAGCCGCGCTTTTTTGATTTTGACAACAATTCCGTGTACGCTTCCAGCAATTTGGGGCGAGACAAAGCGGCGATCGTGCGTTACGATTTGGAAAACAACCGTGAATTGGAAGTGGTCTTTGAGCATCCCGACGTGGATGTGTACGACATGGGCTATTCCAGCAATCGCCGCAAGCTGACTTGGGTCGGCTATGCGCACGACAAGTGGCAAATGGTCTGGCTGGACAGTTCCGCGGCCCGTTTTATGCAGCGGGTGGTGCGGGAATTGGGAACGGATGTAGAGATAAAAGTTAGTTCCATTGACGATTACGAGAACCGTTTTATTCTGCGCACCTACAGCGACCGTCACCTGGGCAGTTGGTACTTGTTTGACTACGGTACCGACAAGCTGACCAAGCTGGCGGATGTCAACGACCAGATCAATCCGGAGCAAATGGCCGAAATGCGTCCCATCCATTTTACGGCCCGCGACGGAATGTCGCTGCACGGGTACCTGACCCTTCCCCCGGGACGTCCTGCCAAAAACCTGCCGGTTGTAGTCAACCCTCACGGAGGCCCGCGCACCCGCAATTATTGGGGCTTTAATTCTGAAGTGCAACTGCTGGCTAACCGGGGCTACGCCGTCTTGCAAGTCAACTACCGCGGCTCCACAGGCTATGGCCGCGCGTTTGCCAATGCCGGTTTTGGCGAATGGGGCGGGGCCATCCAGAACGACCTCACGGACGGGGTTGACTGGCTCATCACGCAGGGCATCGCAGACCCGGATCGCGTGGGCATCTACGGGTTCAATTTTGGCGGCTATTGCGCCCTTGCCGGCTTGAGCCAGACGCCCGATCGCTACGCTTGCGGCGTCAGCTACGGGGGCCACATGGACCTCTTTGCCTACGTTGATTCCCTGCCGCCCATTTGGCAGCCTTACCACGCCATGATCATGACTATGGTCGGCGATCCAGCCCGCGACAGCCTCCGCATGGATGCCGCTTCGCCGGCCCGGCATTTGGACCAGATTCATGCGCCCGTGCTGGTTGCTCACGGCGCCAAAGACAGCCGTGTTCATGTTCAACACGCCCGCAATTTGGTCGAAGGGCTGCATCGCCAGGGCAATGATGTGTACTACTTAGAGAGGGAGGACGAGGGTCACCAGTTCATGGGCGAGGAAAGCCGGCAGGAGTTTTATCGGGCGTTGGTGGGTTTTTTGCATCGGTATATGCCGGTGGGGGATGAGGAGTTGAAGGTGACTGCAGTTGGAGTGGGGAGGTGACGGGGGCGTCCATTCTATTCAGAGAAGGTCAAACTAAAGACGTTCAGCCCAGCGTTCTAAAATGTGTTAAAAAAAATCTATTTTTAGTCAGCATACGAAATTCACCATATTGAAGTTGCTCTTCTTGCTAAATCATTTTGGCGAGTATCCAATATCGTTGGATTCTACTCATTGTAATTTATAGCTCTTGTCAGTTCATACTGGCTTCTTTCATAAAAAGGTTTCTTTTGATCAAAGGGCAATGTTTTACAATCTCTGTTCAAGCTATTTTCTATAATGGTATAATTTCCTAATATGTATATATAGTTTTGTTCAATAGATTGGGAAAATTCTTGGTCCCAACCAGCACCGGCGTTCTCAGGTAGTATGTGCTCAATAGTTGCCGGATCAAGCTCATAATCCCTGTCTCTACCTTGCATCATATTATTCTCTAATTCAAATAAAATATAGCTTGTTAGTTTTTTGCTTCTACCATAGGAGTACAGCTCAAGGGTAGAAAAATTGTTTCTGAATTCGACATCAGAAATATAAAGTTCCATTAAATCATGGAACACTCCTTGAGCAGTTACTGTTGTGTTACTAAAGATTTTTTGGGATACAGCGTTGTACAACTCTTGCATTCTATTTGCTTGACGACTGCCTATCACATTATAGCGAAATGATATGACTGAAATTACTTTTAAAGTCCTGTCAAATTTCTGGTCAGAAAATTTTTCTTTAGCTACCATCAATAGCGGCAATTGCTGTTTAACTCCAAACAACTTCAGCTCCCGAATTCTCTTAATTCCATCTCTATTGCCTTGCCAATAAACGCTGTAGGGATCTTGAAGGGCTATGTAAATTTCAGAATAAACATCTAAGGAATTTAATAAATATAATACTAAATTGTTAGATTTAATTTCAGTTCTGATTGTTTTGAAAAGTTGTTCTTGTCTTACAAGGGATTTTCTTGAAATCCAAAAGTGCCTGAGAAAGACAGGAAATTTTTCTATCCCGACACTTGTAGCTATTTTTTTCCAGATTTCTTTTGCTATTCGTAAATCAGAAGGTGTAATTAATGAAAATAAATAATTTTTCAGTAGATCAGTTACAGTAAGGTCTACACCTCTATAATTTAAAGTTTCAAATAAGGCATATGCACTGAGTTGGTCTTCAACTTCAATTTTGATGAAAATTGTTTTATCTCCAATTGATTTACTCGGAAACGTCGCCAATTCAGCTCCAGTTGCATTGGGGAAATGTACTCCAATCTTTTTTTAAAAAAAGTCATAACCTAGCCAAAGCAGTCGATCGGAATCAATTAAAGTTCTTTCGTTTTGAGGAG
The DNA here is from genome assembly GCA_964429745.1 of uncultured Chitinophagales bacterium. Taxonomy (GTDB): domain Bacteria; phylum Bacteroidota; class Bacteroidia; order Chitinophagales; family BACL12; genus WGOA01. Next base: position 35,939 of record CAYSDI010000020.1, read on the forward strand.
AAATTAATTGCAGTAAATTTCTTTGATAAAACGGGTCATTGTTTTGATTAAGAAATAGTTTGCTTGAATAATGGAGTGAGGCAGGATCCTTTTGCCCTAAAAATCCTCTTCTGAGTTCATTAATTCTTTCGGCATTATCTTGTGGTTCAACCCCAGCATCTATTAAATCTTGTATTTTTTTTATTGTGGCAAGAGCTATAAGACTTAACGTTGTAAATCTTTGTTGCCCATCTATAACTAAAAACTGTTTTTCGCCGACCTTTTGGAGAACCACAGCTCCCATGTAATGATCTTTCCCTGTGTTTAACAGAGTCTTAATGTCTTCCCATAAGTCAGTCCAGTTGTCATTTTTCCAAGCGTAGTCTCCTTGAAAAACAGGGACTTAATAGGTATTTCCATTTCCAAGCAGGCCACTTAGGCTGGCGGTGCTCGGTGTCAATAAATTTTTGTCAGCCAATTTTTTTGCGCGTATTCTCGTGGTTTAGGTCAAGGCTTTGGTTTCCTGGTTAGTCGCTGTGTCGTAAAGCTAAATGTTTCTTCCAGTTTTGGTTTAGGTCGTTGCATTCAAGCTTGTTCAGAAAGCTCCCAGAACCTTGTTTGTTGCGCACCTGACACCTGCATTTCATCGCTAGCCGTAGCCATCGCCACAACCCCAGCATCCTCCTCCACCAGAAATAAATCCGAGGCAATTCGGTCAGCAAAAAACCGCCCGCGTGCCGTCAGGAACCAATGCCCTTGCTGCTGCGCAAGTTGCCCGCTGTCCAGCCAGGGTTGCGCCAGCTCAGTCAAGGCGCGCAAGGCCCGTGCACCAAAGCGCGCTTCTAACCGTTCCAGGTCCACGCCCCAAGTGGTGCGCAGGCCGGTCATCAGCGCTTCATTGAGTTGGTCAGCGGGGCTGAGCGTTTCTATTTCGGAGGGTAACTGGCCCGCCTCTACCGCCGTAACATATTTTATGTTATGAGAAACATTCCAACTTCTATGGTTCCCGATGAAGCTGTGCGCGGCTGGCCCCAGGCCCAGGTAAGGTTCGCCGGTCCAATAGGCGGTGTTGTGGCGGGCAAAGGCGCCGGGTCGGCAGAAATTGCTGATTTCGTAATGCAGGTATCCAGCCGCCGCCATCGCCTCTTCCATGAGCTGAAATTGCCGGCTTGCCTGCCCGTCGTCGGGTGCCGGACTTTTGCCTTGGCGCACAAAGTGCGCCAAGGCCGTGCCCGCTTCAACCGTTAGTGCATAGGCAGAAATATGGTCGGGGTTAGCGTTAAACAGTTGCTGCATGTTGGCCAGCCATGCGGCATCGTCGAGGCCGGGGCTGCCGTAAATCAAGTCTGCATTGACGTGGGCAAAACCTGCCTCGGCGGCAAGCGCAAGGCAGTCACACGCCTGAGCAGCGTTGTGCGCGCGGTTCATCCAGGCCAAATCCTGATCGCGAAAGCTTTGGATGCCAATGCTCAGCCGGTTCACAGGAGTATTGCGCAAAGCGGACAGGCGAGCCAAGTCCAGATCGTCGGGGTTTGCTTCCAACGTAACTTCGGCATCGGAAGCGATGGGAAAGAGCCGGTACAGCGCCTCAAAAAGCTGGTCCCATTGCAGCGGCGTCAGCACTGACGGCGTGCCGCCGCCCAGGTACACGCTGTTGATGGGGGTGGGGGGCGTTGATTTTGCAATGTTACCCGCGCCATGGTCAGCGCCCGGATTGCCTGCTTGGCCCGCGCTACGGTCAGCGCCCGCAAAGAAGTCGCGGCGCAGTTCGGCTTCGCGCACGATGGCCGCTACAACGGCGTTTGTATTTTCGAGCTGCGTAGAAAAATGGAAATTGCAATAATGGCAGGCCTGCCGACAAAACGGAACATGAACGTAGATTCCAGCCATGGCAGGTAGGGTTGTTCCAGCAAGCATAAGCAGTGCGGCGGTGAAGGGCTTTGCTGCGCGCCGGAGCGGCGCGGAAATGGCGTGGCTGTTGCTGCTCTGTCTGGGGCTCATGTCCCCAAGCTTGCTCTCGGGGCAAAATTCGCATTTTCTGGCCATCCACCTGCTCGACGTACCAAGCTTGCCCGGCAAACAAAAGTTGCCCGGGAGCGTGAGCACTTCCACCGATGCGGAAAAAGAGCTGGATGACCTGCTGCAAACGCTGCGGGCTGACGGTTTCCTGCAAGCGCGCGCCACGATCACCAGCCAGACCAGCGATTCTACGCTGGCCGAACTGTTCCTCGGCCCGGAAATGCGGTGGGTCACGCTGCACGCGGGCAACGTGGATGAGGCGTTCTTGCGCGGCGCGGGTTTTCGGGAGCGCAACTTCCTGGACCGGCCCGTGCGGCCCAACGACGTGGTGGTCATGACCGAGCGCCTGTTGCGCTATGCGGAAGACCATGGCTACCCCTTTGCGGAACTGCGCCTGGACAGTTTTGTGTTCGCTGACCATGAAACGGGCGAAGGGCTTTTGGGCGTTTCGGCAGGGTTGTACATGAATCCCTACCGGCTCATCATCCTGGATTCCATTCGGTTGATTGGCGAAAGCCTGAAGTTGTCGCCGGCCTATTTGCGGCAATATTTGGGGCTTCGCGAAGGGATGCCGTACAATGAAACGGCGGTGAACGCTATTTCCTCGCGCATCCGCGAACTTGGGTTTGTGCGCGAAACGCAGCCGCCGGTGGTGCAGTTTTTTGCCGACCGCGCGGTGATCGGGCTGTACTTAGAAGAGGTTAACGCCAACCAGTTCGATTTTTTGGTAGGGGTCTTGCCCAATTCCGCTATCACGGGCAAACTGGCGCTGACGGGCGAGGCGAACCTTCAACTGTTCAACACGCTGGCCATTGGCGAAGAAATTCGTCTGATCTACCGCCGCCTGCAGGCCGGCACGCAAGAGTTAGACTTGAACCTGGTTTTCCCCTACCTGCCCTATTTGCCTTTAGGGGCTCACCTGGATTTTGACCTTTACCTGCGCGACAGCTCTTTTCTGGAGCGGGGCACCGATTTCGGGTTGCGCTACTCGTTCGGCGGTCAGGATTACCTGGAGGGTTTTTTGCAAAACGAGCGCTACGTGCTCTTGAATCCTGACACGGCGTCGATCAGGGTATCGCGGGCCCTTCCCCCGAATTTAGACGTGGGCGTAAACCGCTACGGCCTGGCCGTGCAGCGCGAACGCCTGGACTACCGCTACAACCCGCGCCGCGGCTGGACGGTTTATTTGCGCGGCAGTGCCGGCCGACGCGAAGTGTTGCTGAACAACGCCATCACCGCCATTAGCGATCCGGGGGAACCGGAATTTGACTACGCCACGCTTTACGACAGCATCAGCGGCTCGCAGGCCAGTTTTCAGCTCAGCGGCAAGCTGGGCTGGTTCCAACCGGTAGGCGCGCGCTCGGTTTTCCACGCCGGTTGGCAGGGCGGATTGTTGCGCGGCGGGCTGCTCCTTCAAAACGAACTTTTCCGCTTGGGTGGATATCGGCGGCTGCGCGGCTTCGACGAGGAATCCATTTTTGCAAATCATTTCCACATTGCCACGATTGAGTACCGTTTTTTGCTCGGGCAGAACAGCCGCTTTGCGATCTTTGGCGACCTGGCCTGGCTGGAAGAAAAGCGGCTGGGCTTAAACCGCCGGGATACGCCGTACGGATTCGGGGCCGGGCTTGACTTTGAAACGTCCGCCGGTATTTTCGGACTTTCGTACGCGCTGGGCAGCCAGCGGGGCAATCCCATCGCGTTTCGCGAGGCCAAAATTCACTTCGGTTACGTCAACCGCTTTTAGCGCATGCACAGGCTTGGTTCGGTCATCCAAAACGGTTTTTCGCATCGGGCGAAAGGGGTCGCGGCGCTTTGCGCAACGGCGTTGCGGGCCTGCGCAGGTACGTTGTTATGGATGGTTCTTTTGGGGCAGGTTGGGGGAGCGCAAGGCCGCGCCCAACAGGGTGTTTTGGGCCCGCCGGCTTTACAGGCTGCACAGCAAGACCAGGCTGCGTCGCAGGGCCAGGCTGCGCCGCAGGACCAGGCTGCGCAGCGCCATCCCGACGACGGGTTGCTGATTTGGCCGGCGGATTCATTTGTTGTGGACAGCGCGCTACGCCCGGCGGTTGATCCGCGGGTTTGGGATCAACTCAACGTCATGCCGCCGCTGTTGCGTCCGGTGGTTCAAGAAAGCGACCTTCAACCCCGCCGCACGATCAGCAGCCAATTGGTAGACCGCGACGATTGGCTGTTTATGTGGTTGATGGCGCTGGTGGCTCTGCTGGCGGTTATTCGCGTGCAGTTTGCGCGCGACGTCCGCGAATGGTGGCGGGCGCTTTGGAACCGCAACCTGGCGCACCAACTTCAGCGCGACCGCGAATTTGCCCTGACACCGCACGGGCTCTTGTTGTTCCTGCTGTTTGCGGCCACCATGGGCACTTGGTGCTGGCTGGTGCTGCTGCGATTGGAGGTGAGCCAACTTCCCGGCCTGGGTGAGCTCTCCCTTCTAGCCTGTGTGGTGGCCGTCATGTTCGTGTTCTTTATTCGCGATGCCCTGCGGCGCCTGACCGGCCTTTTGTTTCGGGCGGAAGAAGAGATGGCCTTTTTCGGCTTTGAGATCAATTTATTGCAAGCGCTGGCGGGGGGAATGTTGTTGCCCTTACTTTTCGTCATCGGATTTGCTCCCGATCCGGTGG
>CAYSDI010000021.1:0-28761 GCA_964429745.1 uncultured Chitinophagales bacterium
GCTCCCCGAAGTTCCCGCGCTAATTGTTTGTCCCAGTCGGCATCGGGGGTGGGGGGAAAGACCGAAAACAGGGCATCATCCATGGGCGTGGTGCAGCGTTTTTTGGGCGCAAACGACGAGGGCTAAGTTAAGGCAAATCCGCCCGTCCGGGCTATCTTTGCGCCCTGTTGCAAAGCGCTGTTGCCGCTGATTTTTGCTCAGCCCGCAAGCCAACCAAATCGGCCTTTCCCCCGGTAACTTTCCCAAACTTTCCCAATCCTTGCCCATGGATGCGCCCCTGTTACTAACCGAAGAGCGAGCTGGCTTGCTGCTGCTCACCATCAACCGTCCGCAGAGCCTCAATGCCCTGAACCGCGAGTTACTCAGCCTCATTGACCAAGCCGTTTCGGCGGTTTCTGCCCGGGCCGACATCGCTGGTATTATCCTGACCGGTTCTGGCGAAAAGGCCTTTGCTGCCGGCGCCGACATTTCAGAATTCGCCCATTTTACGCCTGAACAGGGAACGCGTCTTTCGGTTCAAGGGCACCAGATCCTGAACCGCATCGAAGCGGGACCCAAGCCGGTTATCGCTGCCGTAAACGGCTTTGCACTGGGGGGCGGTTGCGAGCTGGCCATGGCCTGCCACCTTCGCATTGCGTCAGAAAACGCGCGCTTTGGACAGCCGGAAGTGAACTTGGGAACCATTCCCGGCTATGGCGGAACGCAACGCCTGGCCGAGTTGGTGGGCAAGGGACGGGCGCTGGAATTGCTGTTGACCGGCAACATGATTGACGCAACAGAAGCCTATCGCATCGGCTTGGTCAACCGCGTGGTTCCCCAAGCCGAATTGATAGCTGCCGCGGAGGCGATGTTGCGCACCATCGCCTCAAAAGGACCGCTGGCGGTGGCGCGCTGCATTGATCTGGTCAATGCCAAGTACCGCAGCGAACCCGCCGTTGGTGCGGGCTACACCATGGAAAGCGAAGCCTTTGGCGAGATGATGGCCAGCGCCGATTTCCGCGAAGGAACGCAAGCCTTTATGGAGAAGCGCAAAGCTGTTTTTACCGGAGCATAAATAAAGTTATGTAACTGCCGGCGTCGCCAAAAGTGGTATCGCCCTTCGCCCGAAACCGGCACATGCCTACCCACATGAATTTTCGCACAGAGAAAGATACCTTAGGTTATGTTCAGGTTCAGGCCGACAAATACTGGGGCGCTCAGACCCAGCGCTCGCTGGAGAATTTTACCATTGGTGGACAGCGCATGCCGCATGAAATAATTCAGGCCTTCGCCGTGCTGAAGAAAGCCGCTGCGCAGACTAACGAAGCGCTGGGAGTACTGGATGCGGAGCGTTCTGCGCTCATTCAGCGCGCAGCAGAAGATGTGCTTTCCGGCTTGCTGGACGACCAATTTCCGCTGGTCATCTGGCAAACGGGCTCGGGGACGCAGAGCAACATGAACGTGAACGAGGTTATTGCTTACCGCGCGCATGTGCTCCACGGTGGGCAGTTGACGGACGAGAAAAAGTTTGTGCACCCGAACGACCACGTCAACATGAGCCAGTCGTCGAACGACACGTTTCCGACGGCGATGCACATTGCGGGGTATCGCATGGTGGCCGAGGTGACGATCCCCGGGTTGCAAGTGCTGCGCGACACGCTTCGCCAGAAATCGAAGGACTTCATGGGCATTGTCAAAATTGGGCGAACGCACCTGATGGATGCCACACCCCTCACGCTGGGGCAGGAGTTCAGTGGTTATGCCGCGCAATTGGACTACGCGCTGCGCACGATCAACAACGCGCTGCCGCACCTGTCGGAACTGGCGCTTGGGGGAACGGCCGTGGGCACGGGCATCAACACGCCCAAGGGATATTCGGAGCACGTGGCGGGTCGCATTGCGGCGTTGACCGGGTTGCCTTTTGTGTCCGCGCCGAACAAGTTTGAAGCCCTGGCCGCGCATGATGCGGTGGTGGAAATGTCTGGTGCGTTAAAGACGGCTGCCTGCAGCCTGATGAAAATTGCCAACGATGTTCGCCTGCTGGCTTCCGGCCCTCGCAGCGGCATCGGTGAGATCACTATCCCGGCTAACGAGCCGGGTTCATCGATCATGCCGGGCAAGGTCAATCCCACGCAGGCCGAAGCGCTCACCATGGTCTGCGCGCAAGTGTTGGGCAACGATGTGGCCATCAACATCGGCGGTGCTACCGGGCATTTTGAGCTGAACGTATTCAAGCCGATGATGATTGCCAACCTTTTGCATTCCGCCCGCCTAATCGGCGATGCATGCGACAGTTTCAACAAGCATTGCGCCGTTGGGATTGAGCCTGACCTCGCGGTCATCGAAGACAAAGTGCAGCGGTCGCTTATGCTGGTCACCGCGCTCAATCCGCACATTGGGTACTACAAGTCTGCGGAGATCGCGGGCAAGGCTCACGCGGAGAATTCCACCCTGAAAGCGGCAGCTCTGGCACTCGGTTACCTGACCGAAGCGGAGTTTGATGCCTGGGTTATTCCGGCGGACATGGTCGGGGAAATCTGAACATGCGGGGAAAATGTTGGGTAAAGTCAGCGGGTTAGCCGCCGCTGCTTAGCGGCGCATGTTAAAAGGCTGAAACTTATGCTGCGCAAGGGTTTGGGGCCACTTCGCCCGAGCCAAAACAAGTTGTGTTAACGCCTGCTAACAAGGTTTAACACATGGCTTTAACAGGACTTAACACCGAAAGCTGTAACAAGTCGGGGATGTGGCGCGTCTTTGCATCGTGTACGGGAACAAACGACCAAAAAGGTACTCCCAAACACGATTCTTCAGACCGATAAATACGCACCCATGATTCGCGCCACAGTCTTTGTCCTCACCGTTTTGTCTTTTGGACTCTTTGCTGGATCCTGCGCTCAGGACCCCATCCAGGAAGAACTTATTTTACTGCAACCTGATGGCTTCCCGGATGGTTTCGGAAGCACCGAAGAGGTGGAACCCGATGGCACGGTCCAGCTGCGCCAGGACGGTTACGAGCACAGCACGGAAGCGGAACCCGATGGAACGGACCAAAGCCGTCCAGACGGTTACGAGCCGCCCAACCGCCGCAAGAAGTTGCCGACTCCGCCACCAAAGTTGTAAACGGGGGCAAGTTCAGGCTGTTTCAACCCTGGAATAATGCTGGTAAGGGAGGTTGGATTTTGTGATTATTTAAATAATATCAAATCCAATATCTTTGCGAATAAACTTTGCTTTGAAATTTAGTTTGTTGGCCTGCGCATAGGCTTTGCGCAGTGCTTCGGTTAACTCGCTGCCGCGGGCGGTACTGGCTAAAACTCTTCCGCCCGCGGTGAGCAGTTTTCTGTCTTGCCCCAATGTTGTCCCGGCATGAAAGATCAGCGCATCTTCGGATTGGAGCAGCCCCGTTATTTCCAAGCCGGTCTGGTAGTCTCCGGGGTATCCCCCGGAAGCCAGAATGACTGTTGCCGCGTAGCCTGGTTCCTGCTGCAGCACAGCGCTCTGAAGCCCTTCGCCCGAAACACGCGCCATAAGTGCTAACAAATCACTTTTTATCATGGGCATGACAGCCTGCGTCTCCGGATCGCCAAGGCGACAATTGTATTCAATTAAAAACGGGTCATTGTCCACGATCATCAAACCAAAGTATATAAAACCCTTATATATCAGCCCATCTTTTTTCAAGCCTTCCAGGGTTGTACGGACCATGCGCTCTTCAATGCGATGCATGAGCCCGGGGCTGGCAAACGGTACCGGACAAACTGCTCCCATGCCGCCTGTGTTTAGGCCGCTGTCGCCCTCGCCGACGCGTTTGTAATCTTTAGCGCAGGGCAAAAGCACATAGTGCTGGCCGTCAGAAAGGACAAAAACGCTCATCTCACGGCCGGTCAAAAATGCTTCCAGGACCACTGTGGCGCTGGCCGCCCCGAATTTCCCGGCCAGCATGGCTCGTAACTCGGATTCGGCTTCCTGCAGGGTAGAACAAATCAGCACGCCTTTGCCCGCCGCGAGTCCGTCGGCTTTGAGCACAACGGGCAAGCCAAAGGCTGGCAATGCAGCCAAAGCTTCGTCCAGTTGGCCGGCGTGGAATTCCCGGTAGGCGGCCGTGGGAATGCCGTGGCGGAGCATAAAGCGTTTCGCAAAGCTTTTGCTGCCTTCCAGTTGCGCGGCGTCGCGGGTTGGTCCAATGACCGGGATGCTGGCCGTGCCGGGGTCGGACGAAAAAGCATCCACAATGCCAGCTACTAGTGGTGCTTCGGGCCCTACTACCACCAAATCCACCTTGTTTTGCCTGCAGAAAGCCTTTAATGCGTCAAAATCAACGGGCGAAAGGGCAACGTTCTCTCCGCAACTTGCCGTTCCGGGATTCCCGGGGGCAATCCAGAGCTTGCCGCAAAGCGGCGATTGGGCAATTTTCCAGGCCAGGGCGTGTTCCCGACCGCCGGAACCGAGCAGAAGAACGTTCATGAAGTTTGGGGCAGCGTTGCGCTGCGCCGAAATTAACACCAGGAGCGGGGGGAGCCAAAAGAGCTGTCGCTAACGTGTGCATGCCTCCTGGCGGCCTGACAGATAGGCAGAGCGTTTAGTTTGGCCGGTGTTTTGCAGCGTTTCGCGCTTCGTTTCACTTGTGTTTTGAGGGGTTTTTGCTTTGACCCAACAGCCCTTTTGCCTCGGTCTGGCAGGGCGAAACGTGTTATCTTTACGGCCTCTTTTAGCCCCTCAAACCGGGTAGATACGGGTAATGTGCTGAGATATGAACTTTATCACCAATACGCTCACGAAACTGTTCGGGGGCAACAAGTACGACAAGGATGTCAAGGAATTACAGCCCCTGGTCAGCCAGGTCAACGCCGAGTTCGCCAAACTCAGCGGGCTGTCGCACGATGCCCTTCGCGATAAAACTTCGGAGTTTCGCAGTCGTATTGCCGACCATCTGAAGGAAATTGACCAGAGGATTGCTGCTATCAAGCAGTCCATGGAGGCCGATTCCGACATGGACCCGGACAAAAAGGAGGAGCTGTACCAAGCGCTGGACAAGCTGGGCGGTGACCGAACCGAAAATGGCGAGGAGATTCTTCGCAAGCTCCTGCCGGAAGCCTTTGCCGTCGTCAAGGAAACAGCCCGCCGGTTTAAAGAGAACATTGAAATTCCGGTCAAAGCCACCGAACAGGACATGCGCCTGGCCGTGGGCCGCGACTTTGTAGAAATCCGCGACGGCATTGCGGTATACAAAAAGTCCTGGACGGCAGGGGGCACGCCCGTAGTTTGGGATATGGTGCATTACGATGTCCAGTTGATCGGGGGCATGGTGTTGCACAACGGCAAAATTGCCGAGATGGCCACCGGGGAGGGCAAGACGCTTGTGGCCACCCTGCCTGCCTACCTGAACGCCCTGCTCGGCCAGGGAGTGCACATTGTGACGGTCAACAATTACCTGGCCAAACGAGACGCAGAATGGATGGGGCCTATCATGAACTTCCTGGGCCTTACCGTTGATTGCATCGACAATTACCAGCCCCATAGCCCCGAGCGCAAAACGGCCTACAACTGCGACATCACTTACGGCACCAACAACGAATTCGGTTTTGACTACCTGCGCGACAACATGGTGCGCCACGCCGAAGAAATGGTGCAGCGCAAGCACCACTATGCCATGGTGGACGAAGTGGACTCCGTGCTCGTGGACGATGCCCGGACCCCGCTGATTATCTCAGGCCCAGTTTCCAAACACCGGGATCAGGAATTTGAAGTCTATAAACCCCGCGTTCAGCGCCTGGTTGAAGCCCAGCGCAAGGCCGCCCAGAATTTCCTGACCGAGGCCAAGCGACTGCTCGAAGCCGGTGATCAGGAGAAGGGTGGCATCGCTTTATTGCGCGCGCACCGCGGCTTGCCCCGGCACAAAGCCCTGATCAAATACCTTTCCGAAACGGGCATCAGACAGGTGCTCCAGAAAACGGAAAACACCTACCTGCAGGACAGCCAGCGCCGCATGCCGGAGATTGACCAGGAGTTGTACTTTGTCATTGACGAGAAGAGCAACTCCGTAGAAATCGTTGAAAAGGGCATTGACCTGATTACCGCCGCGGGCGAAGACCCTGAATTCTTCGTTTTGCCCGATGTCGGTGCAACCATAGCTGAGCTTGACCACGCCGCCATGGACGAAACGGCCAAGCTGGAAGCCAAAGACAAACTCATCCAGGACTTTTCCATCAAGTCGGAGCGCCTGCACGCGGTTCAGCAGTTGCTCAAGGCCTATACGCTCTTCGAACTGGATGTGGAATACGTAGTCATGGAGGGCAAGGTCAAAATTGTGGATGAGCAAACCGGCCGTATCATGGAGGGGCGCCGCTACTCCGACGGACTGCACCAAGCCATTGAGGCCAAGGAAAATGTTAAGGTGCAAGACGCCACGCAGACCTTCGCTACCGTTACGCTGCAGAACTTTTTCCGCATGTACCACAAGCTCTGCGGTATGACCGGTACGGCAGAAACGGAAGCGGGGGAATTGTGGGAGATCTACAAGCTGGACGTGACCGTGATCCCCAGCAACAGGCCCATTACCCGCAGCGACCACGATGACCTGGTTTACCGGACCACGCGCGAAAAGTACAACGCGGCCATTGAGGAAATTGTCAACCTGACCGGGCAGGGAAGGCCCGTGCTGGTGGGTACCACATCGGTAGAGATTTCCGAATTGCTCAGCCGAATGCTGCGCATGAAGGGGATTGCACACAACGTGTTGAACGCCAAGCAGCACCAGCGCGAAGCAGAGATTGTGGCAGGGGCTGGCAAGCCCGGAGCCGTGACCATTGCCACCAACATGGCCGGTAGAGGCACGGACATCAAGCTGGGCCCCGGGGTTAAAGAAGCCGGCGGTTTGGCCATTATCGGCACAGAGCGCCACGAATCGCGACGCATTGACCGCCAGTTGCGCGGTCGCGCGGGGCGCCAGGGCGATCCGGGTTCTTCGCAGTTTTACGTGTCGCTGGAAGATAACTTAATGCGTTTGTTCACCTCCGACCGCATTGCGGGGCTGATGGACAAAATGGGCTTCAAAGAAGGCGAAGTCATCCAGCATTCCATGGTGACAAAATCCATTGAACGCGCGCAAAAGAAGGTTGAAGAAAACAACTTCGGCATACGAAAACATCTGCTTGAATACGATGATGTTATGAATGCCCAGCGCGAGCTGATCTATAAAAAACGGCGCCACGCTGTTTACGGAGAGCGGCTCTCGGTAGACCTCAACAACACCTTCCAGGATTTATCCGAAGAATTGGTGCGCGAACAAAAGGAGCGCGGTGATTTTGACAGTTTCCGTCTGGAGGCCATCCGTTTCTTTTCCATCGATCCAGAAATCACGGAGCAGGAGTTCAGCAAGGGCAAGATTGAAGACCTTTCTGACAAACTTTATCACCAGTCGCGGGACGCCTATCAGCGCAAAACCCGCAAGCTGATGGAAATAGCCTTCCCCCTGATCCGCGACCTTTACGAAAGCCGCGGGGAGCAACTGGCCAATGTCATTGTGCCGTTTACCGACGGTCGCAAGACGCTGAACGTTTCGGTGAACCTCAAAGAGGCCTATGAAACGCAGGGCCGCGCCATCATCAACGCTTTTGAAAAGGGCATTTCGCTGGCGGTCATCGACGAATCCTGGAAAGACCACCTGCGCCAGATGGACGATCTGCGCCAGGCAGTGCGCAACGCGGTTTACGAGCAGAAAGATCCGTTATTGATCTACAAGTTTGAGGCCTTTGAACTGTTCAAGAAAATGGTGGCCGAAGTGAACCAGGAGGTAACTTCCTTCATCTACAAAGGCAGCATCCCGATTCAATCGCCAGAGCAGGTGCAGCAAGCCCGGCAGGAAAAGACCGACATGAGCCAGGTTAGGGCGTCACAGCCCAGCGCCAGACCGGCATTGGCCAGCGCGGGAGCAGCGGCGCCATCAGCAGCCGGAGGGCATGCTTACGATGACGGTCGAATTGCCAAAGCGGCTGCTGCAACAGCCGGTCAAGACCAGCCACGCGTTCAGCAGGTGGTCAGAGCAGAGAAAAAAGTTGGAAGGAACGATCCCTGTCCCTGTGGCAGCGGAAAGAAATACAAGCAGTGTCATGGCATCAACGCCTGAGCCTTTGGGCATGCCAAACAAGCCCAAACGGGAGACCCGCCCCATGCTCAACCGCGAACAAAAGGAACTGGCGGCGCGCATAGAGCATACCGCCCTCAGTCCCGGATTGCTGCTGGCCGATGTCGAGCGTCTTTGTGCAGAGGCCCGTATCTATGGCTTTGCCGGTGTCTGCATTCCGCCGTATTTCGTGGAGAAAGCTGCCACCCTGCTGGAAGGCAGCAAAGTGCAAGTGGTGACGGTAGCGGGTTTTCCTATGGGCTATCAGACCACATCCGCCAAGGTGGAAGAAGCGCGAAAGGCTTTCGAGCAGGGCGCGAATGAATTGGACATGGTCATTAACCTGGTGGCGTTGAAAAACGGGCGTTGGAGCACGGTTAAAGATGACATCCAAAGCCTGGCGACGCTGGCTGGGATGAATACCCGCGTACTGAAGGTCATCGTGGAGTCCGGCATGTTGTCGGAAGAGGAATTGGTTCGCGTTTGCGCCATCTCCGCCGAGTTGGGGGTGCATTACGTCAAGACCTCCACTGGATTTCACGGAACGGGTGCAACGGTTCAAGCCATTCGCATCATGCGCCGCGAACTGCCCAAAACCATTCGAATTAAAGCTTCTGGCGGCATCCGGACCCGGAGTTTTGCCGAGGAACTCATTGCTGCAGGGGCCGACCGCATCGGAACGTCCAATGGGGTGGCCTTGCTGGACGATGCTGGTGAACTGTTTCAGACCGCGCAGAGTAGTCCTACTGAACCCTAGCTCATTAACCCTAAGCCCTTGCCATGAAAAACGTTTTGATCCTTTCGGGTTTGCTGGCACTGGTGCCGCTGCGCAGTTTTTCGCAAAGCAGTGATATCCGGGTGGTGGTGCCCCCGGAAGTAGAGGCAATGGTGGCGGAGCACGTTCGCATCAATCAGGCCAATGGCGTTGTAGCGGGATACCGTGTCCAGGTTTACGGCAACGCGGTGCTCTCCCGTTCACGCGACGTGAAAGCCAACGTGGAAATGTCCTTCCCCGACCTGGAGGTCCAGGTGGTGCTGGAAGAGCCCGATTTCAAGGTGGTCATAGGCAATTACCAGGACCGGTTTGAGGCTTATGGCGATTTGCAGCGGGTACTGCCCCAATTTCCCGGTGCCTTTCTGGTCCGGCAACTGATCCCGATTTCCGAACTTTAACGGCATGAGAACTGATCTGGCCCAGCGGATCCGCACACTTTCGGCGGATCAATGGGAAACAACGGTAGCCTACCGCAGGCATTTGCACCGCTACCCTGAACTTTCTTTCCAAGAACACCAGACGGTTCGCTTTGTCGCGGAGCGCCTGACGGAAATGGGTATTCCCTTCCAGGCCGGTTTGGGCGGCACGGGCTTGCTGGGCTGGATCGAAGGGCGCGATCCCGGGTCTTCCGTCGTAGCGCTGCGGGCCGACATGGATGCCCTTCCCATCCAAGAAAGCAATGATGTGCCTTATCGCTCGGAAAACGCGGGCGTCATGCATGCCTGTGGCCATGATGCCCACACAGCGTCCTTACTGGGGGCAGCGAGCATCCTGCACCAGCTTCGAGACGAGTTTTCCGGCACCATCAAGCTGATTTTTCAGCCGGGCGAAGAGAAATTTCCTGGTGGAGCCACCTTAATGATTGCCGACGGGGTGTTGCAGAACCCAACACCCAAGAGCGTGCTGGGTCAACATGTGCATCCACCGCTGGTGTCCGGCAAGGTGGGATTTAGGTCCGGAGCCTACATGGCGGCAGCCGATGAGCTTTATTTCACGGTCATCGGGCGGGGGGGGCACGCGGCCTATCCTCATCTGGTCATCGATTCAGTGCTGATGGCCGCCAAGCTGGTGATTAATTTACAGCATGTGGTGAGCCGTTTTGCCCGACCAGACCAGCCCGCGGTGCTTTCCATTGGCAGGATCATCGCAGATGGGGCCACGAACGTGATCCCGGATCGGGTGCAGGTGGCTGGAACCTTTCGCTCGTTCGACGCGGAATTGCGGGAGCGCTCGCACGAAGAAATCCGGCGGATTGCGCGGGGTACGGCGGAAATGTTCGGCGGGCAGATCGATGTGGACATCAAAGTGGGTTATCCCCCGCTGGTGAACCATCCGGAGTTGACAGCGCGCACCCGTGCAATGGCTTGCGCCTACCTGGGCCAAGACCACGTAGTAGACTTGGACATCAGCTTGGGAGCAGAGGACTTCGCCTATTACAGCCAGGTGGCAGACTCCTGTTTTTATCGCCTTGGCACGGGCAATCCGGACCGGGGCATAACCGCCCCCATTCATACCTCCAAGTTTGACATTGACGAAAATGCCCTCGACACCGGTCAGGGCCTGATGGCCTGGTTGGCGCTTGGAGAACTGAAAAACAGGGGCTAACCCGCGTTTTGGTCTCCGGGCGAAGGGCCATGGCCGCGTTTTGCGGGCAGCGGCGGCTCCTCACATTACACACTTCACTCAAGCAAGAGGCGCTGACATGCCTGGTTAGCCGGTTAAAAACCGCTGCTCGCGATTTTTTGAGCGGGGTTGCCCCTGAATGCTTAACTTTGCCCTTCGAAATTCGGTTCAGACCTGTTTTAGACCATTGTTCACCCGTTCTCGATCTGCCTCATGAGTGTCGGCGAAAACATCCACCCCATTTTCGACAAGATCCTGCAGCGCAGCGACAAAGAGGCGTTGTTGAAGCAGCGTTCCAAAGTCATTTGGATGACGGGTTTGTCAGGTTCAGGCAAGAGCACCATTGCGCAGGGGGTAGAAAAGGTGCTGCATGAACGTGGTTTTTTGACCAAATTACTGGACGGTGACAACGTCCGTACCGGCATCAATAAGAACCTCAGCTTTTCCGAAGACGATCGCCTCGAAAACATTCGCCGCGTCGCCGAAGTCTCCAAACTTTTTTTGGAAGGCGGAATCATAACCATCAACTCTTTCGTAAGCCCCACCTATGACCTCCGGGATTTAGCCAGGGGCATTGTTGGCACAGAAGATTTTGTGGAAGTATACGTAAAAGCCTCCTACGAACTTTGTGAAGAGCGCGACGTAAAAGGCCTTTACGCTAAGGTCAGAGCGGGTCAAATCGCCAATTTCACCGGCAAAGACGCACCCTTTGACGAACCAGTTAACCCGGAAGTAGTGATCGATACAGCCAGCCAGACCCCCGAGGAATCGGTGGCCTTCCTGGTAGAACAAATCCTGCCTCTTATCCAGTACTCCTAACCCGGAGATCCCTTTAATCCAGCGACAAGTCCACGATCGATATGGTATCTTACAATCTGTCTCACATTCGCGAACTGGAATCCGAGTCCATCTTCGTTATGCGCGAAGTCGCGGCTAAATTTCAAAAGCCGGCCCTGCTTTTTTCGGGTGGAAAGGACTCCATTATCATGGTGCACCTTGCCCGCAAAGCCTTCTGGCCTGCCCGCATTCCCTTCCCTCTGGTCCACGTGGACACTGGGCATAACTTCCCGGAAACCATTGCATACCGGGATTGGATGGTTAAGGAAACCAAGGCTGAACTGATCATCGGTATGGTGCAGGAATCCATTGACCGAGGAACAGCCACCGAAGAAAAAGGACAGAACGCCAGCCGGAACGCCCTGCAGACGGTAACGCTTTTGGAGACGCTCGAGAAGCACAAGTTCGACGCAGCGATGGGCGGTGCCCGTCGCGATGAAGAGAAAGCCCGTGCCAAGGAGCGCTTTTTTTCGCACCGCGATGAATTCGGGCAGTGGGATCCCAAAAACCAGCGCCCGGAGCTCTGGAACCTGTTCAATGCCCGCCACCAGTTTGGCGAACACTTCCGGGTGTTCCCTATTTCCAACTGGACCGAAATGGACGTTTGGCAGTACATTCTGTTAGAGAATATCCCCATCCCCAATTTGTACTTCTCCCACCAGCGCGAAGTGCTGGAGCGCGACGGGATGTTGTTGGCCAAAACGGACTACATCACAGTTCGCGAGACAGAGAAAGTTTTTACGGATACCGTTCGTTTCCGCACCATCGGCGATGCAACGTGTACCGGAGCCATCGAGTCTACCGCTTCAACGCTGGAAGACATCATTCAGGAAGTTGCCTCTACCCGCGTCACCGAACGCGGTGGGCGAGCAGATGACAAGCGGTCAGAAACCTCTATGGAGGATCGCAAGAAGCAAGGTTATTTCTAATTCCAACCCGGAACTATTATGAACAGCGAAAACGGCATCCACGAAGTCGAAGAGTTCGACTCCAAAGGATACCTTGACATGGAATTGTTGCGGTTTACGACCGCTGGCAGCGTGGATGACGGCAAGAGCACGCTCATTGGCCGCTTGCTATATGACTCTAAGTCCATCTTTGAAGACCAGATGGAGGCTATTGAAGAGTCCAGCAGACGCCGGGGTGAAGAGAAGGTCAATCTCGCGCTGCTGACCGACGGCTTGAAAGCCGAACGCGAGCAGGGCATCACGATTGACGTAGCGTATCGCTACTTCGCTACGCCCAAGCGCAAGTTTATCATTGCCGACACCCCCGGGCATATTCAGTACACCCGCAACATGGTAACTGGCGCTTCCACCGCCAACCTGGCCATCATCCTGGTGGATGCCCGAAACGGGATTGTAGAGCAAACCCACCGCCATACGTTCATTGCCTCGCTGCTGCAGATTCCCCACGTGGTGGTTTGCATCAACAAGATGGACCTGGTGGAATACAGCGAAAAGGCCTACGAGAAAATCGTGGACCAGTTCACGGACTTCAGTGCCAAACTCGATACCAAGGACGTTCGCTTTATTCCTATTTCCGCGTTGAATGGCGACAATGTCGTAGACCGTTCGCCTAGAATGCCGTGGTACGACGGCCCGACACTGCTCTTTACGTTAGAGCATGTCCACATTGGTTCGGACTACAACCACATTGATGCCCGTTTTCCGGTGCAAACGGTGGTGCGCCCGCAAAGCGAAGAGTTTCACGATTTCCGTGGTTATGCAGGCCGCATTGCTGGTGGCATCTGGAAGAAAGGCGACCGCGTCGTTCACCTGCCCAGTGGTTTTGCCACCAAAATAGCTTCGATCGTAGACATCAGCGGAGAGATCGAAGAGGCTTTCGCGCCCATGTCGGTGACCTTAACGTTGGAGGACGACATTGACATTTCGCGCGGGGACATGATTGTTCGCGAGAACAACATGCCCGAAGAAGGCCAGGACATCGAGTTGATGGTTTGCTGGATGAGCGAAACCCCGATCCAGATCAACGGCAAATACAGTGTGCAGCACACTACCCGCGAAACCCGCTGCGTGGTCAAAGATGTTCGCTACAAAGTAGACATCAACAACCTGCACAAACTCGAAGACCAGAAATCGCTCGGTCTAAATGACATTGGCCGTATTTCGATCCGGACCACCAACCGTTTGTTTTACGACAACTACCGCCGCAACCGTTTCACGGGCTCCCTGATCATCATCGATGAGGCGACCAATAACACGGTCGGGGCAGGCATGATTATTTAAGAGAAATTCTCATCCATACCATTAAGAATCTTATGCCCCTGGCCGAAAGGCTGGGGGCATTTTTTTTGGGGGGGGAAGCGCAGAATTCGAGTTGGTTCAACTCAGCACCTGATAAGCCAGAAAACTGGCGCCATAGGCAATGCCTGTCATGTAGAGGAATTGGTAAACCGGGATTTTCCAGGAACCTGTTTCGCGTTGCACGACCGCAAGGGTGCTCATGCACTGCATGGCAAAAACATAAAACAGGAGAAGGGAAACGGCTGTGGCGGCGGTATAGACCGGAAGGCCCGTGGAGGGGTGTACATCCATACGCATGGACTCCACAATGCCGGTCTTGTTTTCCTGATCGGCGGCCCCGTAAATCGTAGCCATCGTGCTAACAAATACTTCGCGGGCGGCAAAGGAAGTGATCAGCGCAATGCCGATTTTCCAATCAAAACCCAAGGGTGCGATGGCAGGTTCCAACAAGTGACCGAGGTGACCCGCCCAACTCATCTCCAACTGCCGGGCTGCGATGAGGCCTTTTAATTCGTCAGGGCTTAGCGCAGAATCGGCATAAATAGCGGTTATCTCTGCCGCGGCATCGCGGACGCCTGTTCCGGGTCCGTAACTGCTGAGCGCCCAAAGAACCAGGGACATGACCAGAATAATTCGCCCGGCATTGATGACAAACACGCTCACTTTTTGCCAGACCGTGGCGTAAACGTTGCGCCAATGTGGCCTGCGGTATTCCGGCAATTCCAGCATCAGGTAAGACGGTTCTGCAGAGGGAAATAGCCGTTTGATCAACCACGAGGTAGCCAATGCTGAAAAAGCTCCCAGGAAATAGAGGCCAAACATGGCCAGACCCTGGAGGTTTAAAAATCCACCGAGGGTGGTGGTGGCTGGCACGGCAAAAGCAATCAACAGGGCGTAGACTGGCAAACGCGCGGAACAGCTCATGAACGGGGTGACGAAAATCGTCGCCAAACGCTCCTGGCGATTGGTTATGCCCCGGGCCGTCATAATAGCGGGAACAGCGCAGGCAATGCCTGAAATCAACGCCACAAAACTTCGGCCGTTTAGGCCAAAACGCCGCATCATGTTATCGGAGAGGTAGACGGCGCGGGCCATGTAGCCCACTTCTTCCAGCAAGGCAACCAGCGCAAAAAGTAGCGCAATCTGCGGGATAAAAATCAAGATGCCTCCAATACCTGGAATCAGTCCGTTGATGAGTAAGTCGCTGAGCAGGCTTGCAGGCAGCAGGGTGCCCAGCAGGTTTCGGCTGCCGGCAATACCCTCGTCCATTAATCGCATGGGCCATTCTGCCCAGCGGAAAACAGCCTGGAAAATCAGAAACAGTACAATAAAGAATGTTATTGTGCCATAAAGCGGATGAATCAGCACTCGATCGAGCATGGCCGTTCGGCTGGGCACTGCGTGATCGGGTGACGAGCTGGCTTGTTGAACAATCGGAGTGAGGCTATCGAAGCGACTCATGGTTTCATTGACCTGCGCGCGCAGCGGGAGAAATCCGATCGGCTCCAGGGCGCGTTGAACGGCGTCTCGCTGTCGGGGCAGCAGGTGCGAAAGGTGCCGGTATTGATGGGCGATGAGAACTGCGGGGTATGGACCGAGTTCCGGCAACACCCCCTGAATAGCGGAGACCACTTGCGGATTAACTTTTTCTGCCTTCCAGAATGGAACAGCTCGCAAGGGTATGGGATGTTCCAAACTGGCCAAAACCTGCGAAAGCCCTTCGCCCGTTCTGCCGTGAATGGAAAAAACGGGCACTCCGAGCCGTTTTGAAAGCATAACCGAATCTATGGTCACGCCCCGGTCGCGGGCCACATCCATTTGGTTGAGGCACAAGATGATGGGAAGACCCAAGTCGGCAATCTCCGTGAACAGGAGCAGGTGCCGCTCCAGATTGGATGCGTCGGCGATATACAGCACCACATCCGGATGGAGCAAATCCTGCTGGTTGATCAGCACTTGCAGGGTAATAATCTGGTCGGGAGAATGGGGGTAAAGGCTGTACACCCCAGGCAAATCAATCAATTGGGCTTTTTGGCCGCTGGGCAACCGGATGGCCCCGGTTTTTTTCTCCACAGTGACTCCCGGGAAGTTTCCAACCTTTTGCTGAAGGCCGGTGAGTCGATTAAAGACGGAAGATTTCCCTGCGTTTGGGTTGCCGGCCAAAGCTACCCGCGTAGGGGCTGGCGCTGCATTCAACGGGGATCAGTAAGAAGGATGGTTCGGGCTTCGTCTTGCCGAAACGCGAGGATGCGGTCTTCGATTTCCAGACAGAGTGGTCCGTTAAACAAGGCTTTGCGGAGCAAGCGGATACGTTGCCCGGGTCTGCACCCCAATTCGAGCAGCATCGGCGCAATGTTGTTGTCGCTAAACCCGGCTACCAGGGCCAGTTCATCTTTTTCCAGATCGAGGGCAGTGCGCAAAGTGATGAAGTAGTTTAGACCAAGTCCAGACAATGCAAAATAACGCTTTGTAGCCTGCTGGTACAATACCCGAGGTAGGGCATGAACTACCCCAAAGTAGGTATAGGGTACTCCTGAAAACCCCATATCCTGCGTTATGCCCAATTTTTAACATGCTCATTTACAGGAGTAAACTCCGGTGTTAAAAATTGTGCAGGCCTTGTCTCCGGGGTTTTTAGAAGCACCCTATATTTATTGCAGGCGGGCCGCTTCCAAAGGCAGGTTTTTAAAGCAATGGCATGCTGTCCGCGCCGTATTTTTGTGGTAGTGAAGGGGTGTCTGGTCTCCTGTGGAAGTCTCCCCGATTTTTTGTTCACCTTCCCTGTTATCCTTGCTCAAAAGCCATCCTGTTATGAAAGAGATATCGGTTCAGGAACTGAAAGCCATGCGCGAATCGGGAGAGGTCTTTCAACTGATCGACGTGCGGGAACCCTATGAGTACGAGATTGCTAACCTGGGGGGGGAGCTGATTCCTTTGGCACAGCTGGCTTGGGCTCCCGAACGGGTGGCCAGGTCTGGCAAGGTGGTGGTGCATTGTCGGAGGGGGGGACGCAGCAGCAACATCATTCGGCTTTTGGAAGAGCGGTTCGGTTTTGAGAATTTGTACAACCTGGGGGGGGGCATTTCCGCCTGGGCAGAGCAGATTGACCCGGATATGCCCCGGTATTGATCCAGGCAGTTGCCTTTTTCTAAATTCGGTCTCGCAGTGGTTTTCTTTGAAACGTTAAAATTCGTTAACGGGCGATTAGCGTCCTGCAAGTGCGATATGATCATGATATCTTTGTGATATCAAAACAATTCGCACCATGACTCATGAAAAATCATACTCTGCCTCAAACGGTTACCTCGCACTCCTTTTCTGGGTAGTACTTGCTACTGCAACAGTCTTGGCTATTGCGCTGTGGGACTATCGCGTACTTTTTGCCATTGGATGTGTCTTGTCCATTTTGTTCCTCGCGGGGTTTTTCACTGTCGCGCCAAACTCCTCTAAAGTGTTGGTTCTCTTTGGCAAGTATCACGGAACAGAAAAGCGGGACGGATTTCACTGGGCGAACCCATTTTTTAGCAAGCAAACGGTGAGTTTGCGGGCCCGAAACATGGACACCGAAAAAATCAAAGTCAACGACAAGCAAGGCAATCCCATCATCATTTCAGCAGTAGTGGTTTGGCAGGTTACCGAAACGGCCCATGCCATGTTTGAAGTAGATGACTATGAGCATTATGTGCGGGTGCAAAGCGATGCCGCTGTGCGCATCCTGGCTGGTCATTACAGCTATGACCACGCTGACGAAGACCAATCAGACATCACCCTGCGAGCAGGCGGCGAACAGGTCAACGACGAGCTGGAGCGCGAGTTGCACGCTCGCCTGACCAAAGCCGGCGTTCGCATCATTGAAGCGCGGATCAATCACCTTGCTTACGCCGAGGAAATTGCGGGCGCCATGCTCCAACGTCAACAGGCTACCGCCATTATAGCGGCGCGCCGGATGATTGTGGAAGGCGCCGTTGGCATGGTGGAAATGGCCCTTCAGAAGCTGGAAAGGGACAACGTGGTCACGCTGGATCCCGAGCGCCAGGCGGCCATGGTTTGCAACTTGTTGGTGGTGCTTTGTTCGGACCGCGCCGCACAACCGGTCGTCAACACAGGATCCATTTATTAAGCTCCGGACAGTTAGGGAGCCATGGCAGAAGACAAATCCAAAAAGAAGAGCTTTGTGCTCCGCATGGATCCGGATACCTTCCGGGACCTGGAGAAATGGGCCGCGGATGAATTCCGCAGCCTAAACGGGCAAATTGAGTTCCTGCTCCACCAGGCCATGAAGAACAGCGGGCGCCGCAAAGATCGAAAGCCTCCCTCTTAGGGAGGCTTTCGCCGTTGAAAGACAGGCTTTTTCCGCTCAAGGAGCACCCTGGCTCCCGATGCCAAATGCCGAATAGCGCACGCGCTCATTCACCCGGCCAGAAAGCCAGCTTTCATTACAGTCTGAATGCATTGCAGTATTTTCGGCCTCTAATTCGCGCTACATGTTTGAAGTTTTGCTCACCCCTGAAGCTCTGTTTGCCCTCCTGACGCTTACGCTGTTGGAGATTGTGCTGGGTATTGACAACATCATTTTCATCTCCATAATCACTGGCAAGCTGCCTGCCGCCCAGCAAAGACGGGCACGTGTAACGGGTCTCGTGCTTGCCATGATCATGCGCCTTGGCTTGCTGATGGCCATCGGGTTTATTTTAAGCCTCGACAAACCCCTCTTTGAACTGCCGTTTGCGCTGCCGTCTACAGGCACCCACTCGGTGGAAGGGGCTACTGAGGCTCCCGGCAACCTCGGGTTGAGCATTAAAGATTTGCTGCTCCTGGCTGGCGGGTTGTTTCTGGTGGCCAAAAGCGTTTCGGAGATTCACGGCAAAATGGAGGGAGAGGAGCACGCTCCGGCAGCTAAAGGCAAATCCGCCATGAGTGCGGCCATCGTCCAGATTATTCTGGTTGACCTTGTTTTCAGTTTTGACTCCATATTAACCGCGGTTGGGTTGACTGACATCGTCCCGGTGATGATGATTGCTGTGGTGTTATCCATGATTGTCATGTTGATTTTCTCCGGTGGAATCGCGCGCTTTATTAACAAACACCCAACGTTTCAGATCCTGGCGCTGTCTTTCCTGATCCTCATTGGCTTTACGCTGATTGTTGAAGGGTTACACGTTCACGTGGCAAAAGGATATGTGTACTTCTCGGTCGCATTTGCCCTTGCCATTGAGGTTGTTAACCTGCGGGTTCGCAAGAAATCCAACCCTGTTCAGTTGCGCCAACGAGCCCAGGATTAGTAGAAGTGCCAGAAATTTGCCCTAAACCAGCTCTGGCCTTCTTTGAGGCTCAAAGGGCCGCTCCAACTTCCCATTTTCTGTCGTTCATGCGTATATTGTTCTGCGTTTCACGTTCAGCCGCTTATTGAGCAGGTCAGGTCGGCCTTTTTGCCAAAATCTCCAACCCTCTTTCATGCCAATCATTCTCATTTTCTTCATTACCCATTGGTACTTGACCATTTTCATTCATACGTTTTTTCTTCATAGATACGCCGCTCACCAGCACTGGACGATGTCACAGCCCGTAGAGCGCTTTTTCCATTTCATGAGCTGGGTGATCACTGGCTCGGCGTACCTGAGCCCTTTCGCCTACGGGGTCATGCACCGCATCCACCACGCCTACACGGATACGGAGAAGGATCCCCATTCTCCTCAGTACCACGGCAATATTTTTAACATGATGTGGCAGACGCGCCAAACCTATTTTGGTATCTGGAAAGGCACGGTGCCGGTTGACGAAAAATTCAAAACGGGTGTGCCGCAGTGGAGCGCGTTTGAGCCCTTCGCCCACCATTATGCGGTGCGAATTTCCTGGATTGTGTTGTACATTCTTTTCTACGCCGCGTTTGTCACCGCTCCCTGGCAATGGCTGTTATTGCCCGCTACCATCGTGATGAGCCCGCTTCACGGTGCCATCATCAACTGGTTTTCGCACCGTGTAGGCTATGTCAACTACAAGATGAAGAACACCTCTACCAATATGATGCCGGTAGATTTTTTCTTTATGGGCGAAGTGTTCCACAACAACCACCACAAAGCTCCTTCGCGCCCCAACCTCGGTTTCCGCAAGTTTGAATTTGATCCGCTCTGGCCCATCGTACTTACGCTGGAGAAGTTGCGGATGATCAGGATCAACCGCGTCCATACAACGCCGCCTGCTATTGATGGGCCAGGCTACCGCTCCGATGCGGCTACGGCTTAAGGCTGCTGTTGATCTGTTGCAGGTAGCCCCGAGCGCGCGCCAGGTTGAAAAAAGCACGCCTGATGCTCACTCTCTAATTAACTCGACTTCCAGCCAAGGATCGCTGTATTGATAGGAACCCAGTACCATAAAATGGGCAAATCGCGGCAGGAATACGTGTTTGCGTCGGGTTCCTAATTCCAACACCAGTTCGTCCCCGAACTTGTTGAGCTTAAACGCCTGGTCTTCCAGAAAGGGCAGTTTGAGGCGTACCGTGTAACCCTTGTCCGTGGAGAGGTATTCAACCGGCTGTTCTTCGTGGTAAATAACGGATGGGTCGCCGTCGCCATACATGGCCGTGGCAATTTGATCCAGAAGTTCCAGACCAAAAACCTCTCTTCCCGCGTGCTCTACTTTAAAAATGGGCAGCGGCGAGAAACTCTCCTCGATTTCCTCCAGGTAGCCTACTTGACTCTCCAGATAGCGCGAAAAAATGCCTGGATTCTCCATCGGTGGAATAACCCGGTTCACGATGACGGCATCCACGTTGTAGCCGTAAAGTTGCAGGTAGGTATACGCCCGTTTCGCCTCCTGAATAACCATGCGCTCCGGGTTGGCCACCAGGCGAATGCTGGTGACGGCGGGATCAGCGAAAATTTTCTGGATTTCCTCCAGTTTACTAAAAAGCGCTTCGAGTTCTTCGTAGCCTTTGTCAAGCGGTACACCGGTTGTTTTTCGAATGGCCGCCCCAAAGCCTTTGATGGCAAATTTCTGGAAGGGCAGCGCCTTGGTGACCCACCATTTAGTGACTTGTGGCAATGCCAGCAGGGTCAAAGTCTCACCCGTTGGGGCGGAGTCAATGATGATGATGTCGAAAAGCTCCTCACGGGCGTATTCTTCAATCCAGAGGAAGGCGCTGGCTTCTTCCATGCCTGGAAGCGCAGACATTTCTTCGGCAACAACGTCGCGCACGCCCTGCCAGCGGAACACCGTCAACATGAGTTGGTGCATGTTGCTCCAGTGCTTTTTCATGCTGTAATACACATCGAGCTCCTGGCCAAAAAGGTTGGGTTCAATTTCTACCGGCTCCGGTCCTAACGGGAGATCCAACGCGTCTGCGAGGCTATGTGCGGGGTCTGTAGAAATAACCAGGGTGCGATAGCCCAGGCGGGCACAGCGCAGCGCCGTGGCTGCAGCAATGGTCGTTTTTCCTACGCCTCCTTTTCCGGTAAACAAAATAATGCGCATACGAATAGAATTGGCTGCAAAGGTACGTCCGGAAGACAGATCATAAATTGTGCCCGAATCTTTTAGAAGCACCCTTTAATCAGAAACGGGAGCAGCCTGACCTGCTTGCTTAACCAACAGTGCTTCGTGCAACATCAGGTCACGGATGTTGTCTGCGGTGGCGTAGTGGTAGGAACCTGCAGCGCGTGTGGCTAATTTACGTAAGTTATCTGCGTATATTTTCTTTTCTGTTTCCCCGAAAAGATAGAGACTCAGATGTATGCCTCTTGCTTTGTAGCGATCCAGCAACCGCAGTAAATCTTCTGTTACATCAAACCGTCCGTCTGTAGCCAGAATGACCCGGTTGTTTCCTTCTTTGACGTATGCGGCCACGGATTGCGAATAGGCCATTTCCAACCCTTCGAGCAAAACCGTGTTGCCCTTTGAGGTAATGTTTTGTATGGTTTCAACGATTAGGCGGCGTTGGCTGGCAGATACGCTGGGCAGAGGAAGAGCTGCTGTGCTGGTGTAGGTGACAATGGCCACTTGGTCTTCGTAGCGCAACAACCCCGTAAAGTGCGAAAACGTTTCTTTTAATAGGGGCAACTTTTCCGGGCTTTCCATAGAGGAGGAGACATCGAGCAGGAGGGTCAGGTTAGCCACCGGCTGACCAGCCAGCGTATCGATATTTTGATACAGCGTATTACTCGCCCAGTCTGGCATGTACTGGTGCTCCCGCCCCAGGTGATCCAGCAAGACAGGTTGGCCATTGCGCAATGCATAGGCTTTTGCATGGTTGAAGGTGCCAATACTGTCGTAGGCTGTTGAGGTGAGCGGTGAACAGCGGTCGTAAAGTGCCCAACGATTGCCGAGCCGGGTGCGAATCAGCCCTTCGCCCGGATAATCTAGAAATTCATACAACGGCGGCAGTACCAAGTTGTCCCATTGGTCCAAAGCGCCGTAGCGTCTGCGTTCGCGAATGGTCCGAAGCTCTTGGTCAGGTGCACTTGCGATTACCTGATAGGGCAGCGAATCTGTCGGCATCAATTCTGGGGGTAGGCAGCCAATGTCGGTATACTCCTGTTCCAGAACTTCTGTAATGTTTTCACGGTCTGCATACACAAAGCGAACTCCGGCCAATTCCGTAAGACGAATTAGGCGCTCGTATTCCGTACGGTCGCCGGTGTAGGAGAACACAAAAACCGTGAGCAGCACATCTCGCCCTACCCCCGCGTGCAACACCCGTGCTAGTTGCGCGGTATCAATATCGCCGTCGGAAGCCATGTAAATGTGCTTTTCCAGCGCGCGGCCAGGCTCCTCCAAAATGGCGTAGGAGAGCCGCAATCCCCGGCCTGCGTCTGTTTTTAAGGAGGGGCGAAGTTGCCGGATGGTGTGCACCACTTCGCTGTGATTTTCTGTGGGACGCAGCTCTACTTTGGAAAAAGAGTTGAACGAAACAATGGAAACGTTATCGTTCTTGCACAGCGAACCGGCCAGTTTGGAAAAAATCATTTTTGCCAGCGGCAATTCATCCATGGATGCGGATATGTCCATCAGGAAAACGTAGCGGCCATTGATGGGCACTTCTTCCAGCAGTATTTGCGTGGAATCCGGAATAGGCCGTGTGGCCCTCATGTGGAGCAGGATGGGCTCTTCTTGCCCTTCAAACTGGACGGGCAGCCTGATTTGCCAATCCGGATGGATGCCGTCAGTTTCGCAATCAAGGTGAATTTGGCCAAATTGACCGGGTGCCAGCACATCGCCCGGTGTGGCGTAGAGGGTGCATCCACAAGGACTTTCCAGCGGCTTTAGCCGTAAAGGCTGGTCCGAATTGTTGCGGAAGTGAAAGGTGTAGCGCGCGTGCTGTTCAATTTCAATTTTGCCCAGGTTGGCATAGGTGTCTACAAATTCAGCGGGTCCTTTGCTGAATCCATAACTGCGGC
The DNA here is from genome assembly GCA_964429745.1 of uncultured Chitinophagales bacterium. GTDB lineage: Bacteria > Bacteroidota > Bacteroidia > Chitinophagales > BACL12 > WGOA01. The sequence continues at coordinate 22,996 of CAYSDI010000021.1, forward strand.
CGCTTTGGTCAATGTAGCCCCAGGATTCGCCCACGCGGATGCGGGCGGCTCGCTCCGGATCGACGGCAAGCGGTCCACTGGAGGGCATGGCGTCCAGGAACATCCAGTCGCTTCCCTGGCGCACACTGACCATTCCCCCTTCATAGGTGCCAATTTCGTCGTAGAGGGGAGCCAGAATTTGTTCGTTCTCGCGGTTGATGAGGCCGAATTTGTCCCCGAGTTGGACACGGGCGATGCCGTCTCGAAACGTCAGCAAACCGTCCCAAACGGGCTCGCTCAGCACGCTGCCATCGCTTCGGACAAAGCCAAAGCGTCCGTTCTTGCGGACCATAGCCACCCCGTCCATGAAGCGGTAAATTTCGTCGTACACCGGCTCGATGACCATTTCGCCCTTTACATTGAGGTAGCCCTGGTGCCCGTTAATTTCCACTTTAGCCATGCCGTCGTGAAAGGGGTGAATGCGGTCGTAAATCAGGGGAATGACCTCGCGTCCCGCCATGTCGATGTAGCCCCAGCGCCCATTGCGGGACACCTGCGCACGACCTGATTCAAAGTACTCCACATGGTCAAAGACAAAAGGCAAAACTTCGTTGTTCTGCCGGTCAATGTATCCCCAAAACGGTCCTTTGCGCGCGATGCTCAGGCCTTGGTAGAACACAAAAACTTCGTCGTAGATGGGCGGGATTACTTCGCGCCCGCTTTGATCAATATGACCCCAGCGCCCGTCGCGGGAAACCATGGCGAGGCCCTCAAAAAATTTAGTAATTTGGTCGTAGCGCGGGGATGCAAGTACCTGGCCCTTTTCAGTAATGAGGCCAAAAAGGCTGTCCCGTTTGGTCACGGCAAATCCCTCCATAAAAGCAGAAACTTTGTCGTAGGGTAGTCCGTCAAGTGATTCCCCTTTGGCATTGAGCAGGCTCCAACCGCGCCCGTCGCGGGCCAGGAACCGCCCGGGTTCTAAGACGCGAATTATTTCAAATACGATGGGAATAACTGCTTCACCCCATGCATTGATGTAGCCTTGCTGATCCCCGATTCGAACTGCGGCCAGTCCGAGGTCGAAGGGCTTTAAATCGTCAAAGCGAAAGGGGGTGCGAAATTGTCCGTCGAGCGTCAACAGGGCCCACTTCCCCTTGCGCTGTGCATACAAAAATTCAGGATCGCACTTTAGAACATCCAACCCGTATACCTCGCCGTCCAGGCTGTGCAGCCTGATTTTATCTCCTCGCTCTACGGCCAACGGGCTGCACGGCTGAGCGGCTGAGAAAAACGGGAACAGCAACCAAAGCACCGCAGTCCAAGCCCCAAAAAGATGCAGTCGAGGCCATGGGCATTGCTTCCTCACGGTGGGTTTTTAGAGATGCCCTGGTAAACAATGCTGCGGGGGAAGGGCTGTTCCGGGGTTAGCAACTTAGGGTGCCGGGACAAAATAGAGCACTTTGCTCCCATTTAGTTCGTCTTCGAAATGCATAACCAATTCTTCAGAAGTGACGAGCAGCACTGTGTAGGAAACCTGTTGACTCCGGCTTTGATCGGTGATGATCAATTGGCCGGACTCCGGGCTGAATTTCCAGTAGCCTTCCGCAGCATAGCCTTTTTTAACCACGTTCAGGATGTTGCCCTCCTGAAACCGAAAGCGATCGCGCTCCTCTGGTTTTTGTTGCTGCAGGACTGTACCACCTTCATCGGTGAGTTTTGCCATCTGCCAATTTCTCAAAAGCAAGCGGGAGGATTCCGGGGATAGCGTTACTTTTTGGGTCTCCCCGCCTTGATGGGTCCCTTGGTGGGCGGTAACCTGAATCGATGGGTTGGGAATCGGTGCAGTTTTTGCGGCAGGTTCGGCCGTCTGTGCCTGAGCCAACAAACTCATCCCGGCAAGAACCAGGCCGGTACAGAGCAAATTCACAGTAGTCATAGACGTTTAAGATAGCGCTTTTTCAGCAAAATGTCTATTTAGCTGGGCTGAATTGTGCACGAATAATCCACATAAGTTGCACCAGGATGCAGACCAAATTCCAACCCCATTCATTCACCAGTCATCAACCGCACCGAAGCCTCGTGGTGGCCCACGTGGTGGATGGTGAAATAGCCCATTTCCCGAAACGTGAGCTTACCAATGAGTGGGTGCGGCAGACGGTAGCCATCCAGGGTGGGCTCGGGCATCCTTCTGGTCAACCCCGAAACAGTTTCCGCTGCATCCAACAGGGAGGCTATAGCCCGATCGCGCAGAGCAAACGGAATGCCTTTTGGAACATAGGCTCCCGTGGCTTTTGCGCCTTCCTTAAGCTTGGCTTCGTAGCGCTGGGCGATATCAGCGAAAGCGGATGAACCTCTTTTGGCGCGTCCGAAAAGTAGCCCGGGCACCCATACCGGCAGTCGGTAGGCCATGACCAATGGGCGCACAGAACGGTAGAGGTGATCGAGTTGGGCGCCGGCATTCCATTTGCCTGCCGGAGCGTATTCATATCGCTCCTGGTTCAGGCTGGCCACGAAATTGGCAAAAGAGCGGTGCTGGTGCAGCAATTCATCGGCCAGTTGCTCGCGGTTCAAGCGCTTTTCCATTGTTGGTTGCATTAAATCATTCCTCCCACAAACCCGCCGCTGCTGTGCGGACTTTGTGCTAAAGTCGGGAATTTAGTCGGGACCTTATCTTTACGGGTCTAAAGCGTATCCCATGAATCAAGTTCAGGCCATCCGGGCGGCCCGCGGCACCCAATTGAGTTGCAAAGGTTGGGTGCAGGAGGCTGCCCTGCGCATGTTGTGCAACAACCTGGATCCCGACGTTGCGGAACGTCCGGAAGACCTTATCGTGTACGGCGGCACAGGCAAAGCTGCGCGCAATTGGGAGAGTTTTGAACTGATTCGAAAGGCCCTCATGGACTTGAACGATGATGAAACGCTGCTGGTGCAAAGCGGTAAACCTGTTGGCATTTTGCGCAGCCATCCCGATGCGCCGCGGGTCCTCATCGCCAACAGCAACCTGGTCGGTCGCTGGGCTAACTGGGAGCATTTCCGCGAGTTGGAGCAAAAGGGCCTGATGATGTATGGGCAAATGACGGCGGGCTCCTGGATTTACATCGGCTCGCAAGGCATCGTGCAGGGCACCTATGAAACCTACCTCGCCCTGGCAGAAAAGCACTTCGACGGAACCCTCAAGGGCCGGCTCAATGTTACGGCTGGTCTCGGGGGAATGGGGGGGGCTCAACCGCTCGCCATTACGATGAACCAAGGCGTTTGTCTCGCAGCGGAGATGGAGGCCTGGCGGGTGCGCAAGCGCTTGGAAACCCGCTACATTGACGAGATGATGGAAGACATGGACGAGGCCATAGACCGCGCCCTGGCAGCCCGGGAACAAGGCTTGGCTCTCTCCATCGGTGTGGTGGGCAACGCCGTGGACTTGTTGCAGTGTCTTATTGACCGCAACATCACTCCAGACACCCTCACCGATCAGACTTCTGCCCACGACGAGCTGGTCGGGTACTTTCCCGAAGGCCTGACCGTGGAGCAGGCAAATGCGCTGCGAAGCTCCAATCCAGCCGCATACATCGAGCGCTCGCTGGACACGATGGCGCGCCACGTTCGCCAAATGCTGGAGTTGCAGCGCCGCGGCGCCATCACCTTTGACTACGGCAACAATTTGCGCGGGCAGGCTTTGGCTCGCGGGGTGGAGCGCGCCTTTGATTTTCCTGGTTTTGTGCCCGCGTATATCCGTCCGCTTTTTTGCGAGGGGAAAGGCCCCTTCCGCTGGGTGGCCTTGTCCGGCGACCCCGAAGACATTTACACCACCGACCAGATGCTGATGGAGCTCTTTCCCCAAAACCAGGGGCTGCACCGTTGGCTGCATATGGCGCGCGCGAAAATTGCTTTTCAGGGTTTACCCGCCCGCATTTGCTGGCTTGGCCAGGGCGAGCGCGAAAAGGCGGGGCTGGCGTTTAACCAGGCAGTTCGCGATGGCCGGCTAAAGGCACCGATTGTCATTGGCCGCGATCATCTGGATACGGGTTCAGTAGCTTCGCCTAACCGCGAAACAGAGGCCATGTTGGACGGTTCCGATGCGGTGGCAGATTGGCCCATCCTCAATGCGCTGATCAACACAGCAGGAGGAGCTTCCTGGGTCAGTTTTCACCACGGTGGGGGCGTGGGAATGGGCTATTCGCTTCATGCGGGCATGGTTATTGTAGCGGACGGCACCGATGCTGCCGAAAAACGGCTGCGCCGGGTCCTGCACAACGACCCGGCTATGGGCGTGATCCGCCACGCGGATGCCGGTTATGACATCGCCCTGGACACCGCCCGCAAACACGGATTGGACTTGCACGAACGCCTGGATTGAAACACATTATTGGGATTTCCCTACCTGCTCTTTTCCCATGAAAGCACGCTATACCACCAACTGGTTATCCTTCTTTATAAGCCTTCTCCAGCCGTGGACTAAGGCTTTTACGCCTCGTCGTTTTTTAGGCATGCCGTGGCTCTCCTTGACGGGAACTGGCCTGCTCGTTGCCGGAATATTTGCTTTGGGGCTGGCTTCGTGTGACATCAACAGCGGTCCTGATTTGCGCGATCCGTGGATTGGCGCCTGGATCATGACCGACCGCTGCTCAGCCGATACTTCGGAATACGAACTGCTGATTACCCGCGGATCGAACTTGGACGACAACATCTTTCTGGACGGTGTCGGGCTTTACCAGGTTGGCGTTCGTTTGGAAGCTATCGTCATCGGCACCCGGCTGGTCATCCCCGTTCAGAGCTACCAGATTTCCACCTTCCCCAACTTGCGCTATGAATTTTCCGGCTCAGGCAGTATTGATGCCGGCACGGAAATCACGATTTCCTACACCATTCTCACCCTGCAGGACGACGTCATTATTGACCTGGACGATTGCCTGGCCACGGGGCGCTGAACGAGCAATTGGTACCTGCGTTTGGGGCGATTTGCCCGTTATCGCGGCGGTCCGGATGACCCCAGCTTCTCCAGCCGGATGCCGATGTCTTGCATACCGGTTAGCGGGTTTTCGCGCATGTCTTGCTCCAGTTCAAACGTGTAGGTACCCGTTCTGGGAAAGCGTTGGCCCGGCCCGATCAATTCGCGCTGCAGGCACATCGCCGTGTTGCATTCGCCAATCCAACTTCCATCGGCTTCTGCCAGCCTGAGTTCCACCCGCGAACGCAGGGTGTCGCCTTGCGGACCGATGGTCTGAATGTTCAGCCAACAATTGGCGTAGGGATAGCGCTCGGTGTGGCGTGCATTGATGAACAGGTTGTACAGCGAAACCGTATCCCGGATGTTGACCTCAAAACGCCGTGTTTCACCCCAGGCCCATTCCGGGCCGACGGCTTTGTTTTGCTCAAAAATCCGGTTCTCCTGGCATGCGGTTAAGGCACCTGCAGCTAGCGCAAAAAACACCAACCGGAAAGGTCGTGTCCATGTCGGGGGAAGGGGCGAGGCGGTCATGCTACAAGGGCTGGTTTCGGAGGAGAGGTAAGGTTATTCGCCAGAGGGGTTTCCACCTGAGCCGCCGGATGGGGCTGAATCGGGCCTGCCGTCTCCGCCGGTTTGGCCATCGCCGCCCTGGCCTGCTCCGTTTTGTCCATCGCCGCGTGACCTTCCGCCACTGCCCCGGTTTCGGCCGCGGTTTCGGCCTTCGGGACGCCCATCGTTCAGTGATCCGCGGTTTTGGTTTTCCTCCCCTTCGGCGCGAGGTGGTCGTTCTGCACGCGGTGGGCGGTCAGCGCGGTTGTCTCCTTCCGGGCGAGGTGGTCGTT
>CAYSDI010000021.1:28861-37066 GCA_964429745.1 uncultured Chitinophagales bacterium
TCTGCACGCGGTGGGCGGTCAGCGCGGTTGTCTCCTTCCGGGCGAGGTGGTCGTTCTGCACGCGGTGGGCGGTCAGCGCGGTTGTCTCCTTCCGGGCGAGGTGCACCATCCGTGCGCGGACCTTTTCGCTTTTTCTTATTGCGATTCGGGTCGCGGTCCTGGTTCCCGGTTTGGTCTTCTCCGCTATCCGGGCGATCTGGGTCTGCGTTTCTGTTGCGGTCTGGGCGGTCTGGGCGGTCTGGGCGCTCGCTACGTGCTTCGCGTTGCGGACCATCTCCTCGGTTGCTTCGCTCGCCGCGGTCGCCGGGTTCGGTTCTGTCGCCGCCATCTCCGCCTTTGGCCCCTTTGCCGCCTTTGCGTTTGCGGGCACTCCGTTCCAACGTGCGCAAACTCACCTGCGCACTTTCCACAAATTCAACTTCCACAGGGCCTGTCGGCGCTTCAACTACGGCAATGCCGCTGAGCGACGGAGCCAATTCGCCCTTTTCATTCAGGACCAGAATGGCGCGAACATCGTCCGGGGCCAGCGCAAACAATTCTATGTTTTCGGATTGCGGTATGCTGTAGTACATCAGCACGCGGAAGAGATCGGTCTTTTGGAGCACCGCTTCCCCGTCTGCGGTTTTGAGCCGTTTGGCGCCTTTTGGAAACGCCTTCATGCCTTCCACGTAGGTTTCCAGCTCGTAATTCAGGCAGCATTTCAAGCGACCACACTGGCCGCTGAGCTTGCTCTGGTTAATGGCCAGGTTTTGGTAGCGGGCGGCGGAGGTGCTGACGGATTTAAACTCGGTCAGCCAGGTTGAACAACACAACTCGCGACCGCACGAGCCAATTCCCCCGATTTTTCCGGCTTCCTGGCGAGCGCCAATCTGTCGCATGTCTACTTTGACGCGAAATTCTGTGGCGAACTGTCGGATTAAATCCCGGAAATCCACGCGGTCGTCCGAAGTATAGTAGAAGGTGGCTTTGCGCAAATCGCCCTGGAATTCCACATCGGCGATTTTCATGTTGACACCGGCTTCTTTGGCAATTTGCCGGGCTCGGATCATGACAGCGCCTTCGCGCGCGCGGGCTTCAGTCAGGCCTTCAAGGTCCTTGTCGCGCGCGCTGCGCAATATGCGCGGCAGATCCCGCCGGCGGCGTTCGCTGCGCCGTTTGGCCAATTGCAGCTTGACCAGTTCACCGGAAAGTGAAATGCGACCGACATCGTATCCGCCTTCGCTTTCAACCACGACCAGGTCGCCGGTCATCACATCCAATCGGGATGAATTTCTATAGAAATCCTTGCGACTGCCGTGCTTAAAACTCACCTCGACGATGTGAAACTTTTGGTCTTCGGGAATGGGAACCGAAGAGAGCCAATCGTAGGTATTCAAACGGTTGCAACCACCCGTCATGCAGGAGCCGTTGCTTCGGCAACCTGCAGGTTTTCCATCTAGTGTTGCACTTCCGCAATTTGTACAGGCCATACTAAATCTTATTTCAGGAAAATAGAATAAATAATGTTATGGTTAATGCTTTGTGGTTCATGTTTTTTCATTCATGAATCCGGTCGAAGGGTCCCTGTTCCCTGAGCCTCTATAGGCGGAAGGGAATCCGCGTTTCTGTGAGCCAGTTGATGCTCTTGAATAGCCCTTGAAAAACGAAGCGAAAGGTTCATCATAACCAAGCGGGCATGGGCGTTGCGGGTAAGGTAAAAGGCGCTTTTCTCCAAATCTCCCGCGAGTTTTTCCCAACCTTCCGGACCAAGCATCCCCGCACCTGGCTCCTGAACCGGAGCAACCCCCAACGCATTCAAGTAGCAGGTTCGCACCCACTGCAAACCATAACCGAAAAAATGTTTTTGTTTTTCCCGGCCCAGTTTTTGGAACTCTTCCAACCACGCATTTAAGCTAAGCACTTGCCAGCGGACCACTAAGTCTACCCATTGCCGGAACGATGCCTCAACGGCCGCGCCCCCACCTTCAAGCGATTCGAGCGCACGGCGGTAACTTCCTTCGGCAAAAGCAGCTACCTGCTGAGCATCATCAGCCTCCAATTCGTGGTGCAACTGGAGTGCCTGAGCAATTGTTGTGTCTGGAAACCGGGGAACGCGCACAATTTGGGTGCGCGACAAAATGGTCGGCAGAATGCGATCGGCATCTTCTGCCACCAGAATAAACAGAGTTTTATCTGGCGGCTCTTCAATCAGCTTTAACAGGCGGTTTCCTTCGTTGCCCAGGTATTCGGGCAACCACATTATCAGCACCTTGAACTTATCCTCGAAGGTTTTGAGGCTCAGTTTGCGCTGAATATCCAGGATCTCTTCTTTGGGCAGGTTGCCTTGTTTGTTGCCCGTGCCATCTTCGGACTCGTCGTCCAACAGGTTCATCCAATCCGTGTAGACCCCATACGGTTGCTCGGATAAAAAGCGCCGCCATTCCGCCATGTAGTCGGTGGATTTGTGCTTCTGCTGGCTTTTTGCACCACTGCCTATGGTGACAATCGGGTAGGAAAAATGAATGTCCGGGTGAATGGCTTTGCCGGCCTTCTGGCAGGAGGGACACACGCCACAGGCATCGTCCGGGCCAGGTTGAGCGCAATTGACGTAAGTCGCCAGCGCTGTTGCCAGAGGCAAGGCCCCATTTCCCCCGGGACCGAGAAACAGCAGGGCATGAGGAAGCCTGCCTTCTGCAATGCTGCGCAGCAGGCCTGAAGCAAGGCTATGGTGGCCAATGATGTCTCGAAAAAGCATAACCGAAAAAAAGCATAACCGAACGCTGGGCATCCTGCGCTCTGTGCCTGCTATGCACGCTGGTCCGGGCTCTTACAGCAATTCGAGGGCAGCTAAAACGGCATCGCTCAACGGTTCTTCAGATGGGGCAAACACCTGGGTGACCGCTCCGTGTTCATTGACCAGAAACTTCTGGAAATTCCAGCGCACCTCGCCGTCGGCTGGTCGTTGCTCCTCCAGCCATGCGTAAAGCGGATGCCGGTTTGGACCGGTTACCCGCATTTTGGCGCTAAGCGGAAAAGTAACCCCGAAGCGGGTCTCACAAAACCGGGCAATCTGGTCAGCCGTGCCGGGTTCCTGGTTTCCGAAGTCGTTTGAAGGGCAGCCAATAACAGCCACCTTTCCGTTGAATTGATCGTGCAGTGCTTGAAGCTGCGCGTATTGAGCCGTGTAACCACACTCGGAAGCCGTGTTTACGATAAGCACTTGCTTACCCTGGAACTGTTGAAGGTCAATGGGTTGACCATTCAAACCGTCCAGTACAAAGTCGTAAAAAGCGCGCTTTCCGGGCATTTTAGCAAAAGGATGCTGTTCAAAGATACCGAACTGGACTGGATTGGCGAAAAGGCCCATCACTGCGCGCTTTTGGACGAAAAGTAGCTGTTCAGCCCGCCGTATTGGGCTTAATTTTGCGCCTTACACGCTTAACCCATGTCCTCTCTAATGCCTGACGCACTCGCTGCTGCAACCCCCCAACGCGTCGCCGTTTTTCGCGAAGCGCACTTCAACGCAGCACATCGGCTCTACCGCCCCGACTGGTCGCAGGAGCGGAACCAGGAAATTTTCGGCTTGTGCAACAACCCGAACTGGCATGGGCACAATTACAAGCTGATTGTGAAGGTGATCGGTCAGATTGACCCGGAAACTGGCTACGTCATGGATCTGAAGGTGCTCAAAGACCTGATTGCCGCCGAAGTAACAGATCGCTTCGACCATAAAAATCTGAATCTGGACGTCCCGGACTTCGAAGGCCTGAATCCCACAGCGGAGAACATTGTGGTGGTCATCTATCAGCGGTTGCGCGCCGTACTGGACGCTTCCCTCGATTTGCATGTGCGCCTATACGAGACCGACCGAAACTTTGTGGAGTATCCGGCAGTGTAGCACCGAAGAGGACCTGATTAGAACACCCGCAACGCTGTCCAGGTGCGCGTCTCCGTTTCGTACAGAAAGACCCGGCCATTGGCAAAGGAGAACTTGAAGGCACCATAGCTTACCAGCTCTTCAGGGAGCGAAGTGACGGCGGTTTCTGTGCCGGCTTTGTTAACGAACACAAGTTTGTGATTTACCACATTCAACAACACATATTCAAAGTCTTTGACACCGGTGTATCCAACAGATGTTTGGTTGATGTCGTCTATTTCGCAAGTCGATAACCGAAGGGCAACGGATTTGACTTTGCCCGGTTTCTTGTAAGGATACAAATCAATGCTTCCCGTCGAGGCGTTCAGGAAGGCCACCTTTTTTTCAACGGCATCGTAAGTGCCCACCGATTGAAAATCAGGTTGGTACTGTCCCATGTGCAGGGTGTGAGTTTGATGGGCGGTCATGTTCCGATTAAAGCTGATCGAGGACCATCCCACTTCTCCGGCATGGTTCAGCTCCAGGTTGCCTGTTGCGTTGTTGTACCACAGCCCGCGGATGTCGGCCAGCGCTTCTGCCGAATAGACGTTTTTCCCGGAAGGATTAAAGGCCTCCAACGGAAAATCCGCATTGCCGGCAATGCCAGTAAAGTACAAGTTCAAGCCCGGATGCCAAGCTACAGCGGAGGCATTGGTGCCTTCTGAAGAAGCCATTTGGTAGGTGAAATCCACGGATGCTTTGCCAAGCGGATTTTGCGCCTGGAGCATACTCGTTGGTGCAAGAGCCACGGAGAGGATAAACAGCAGTGTCTTCATGTTAATAGGTTTTGTAACAATTTGAGATCTTTTTTGAAGAGCGGCTTCCAAGACCTTGATCTTGTACGGGGTAAAGCTCCACTTAGTTGGGCAAATTAATAAGGATGCCACGCCGTGAGTTAATCATGGGTATTTATGACCCCCGTCATGCATCGAAGACAGGGTATTCCCGATTCTTACAGGAGCAATCTGCCTTGGTTGTTAACCTATGAAACGCATCCTCATTTTGGGGGCCGGCACCGCCGGTACCATGATGGCCAACCATCTTCGCCGCAGTTTACCGGCAGAAACCTGGGAAATAGACATCGTGGAGGAGCGAACCGAGCACCACTACCAGCCAGGCTACCTCTTTCTTCCCTTTGACCTTTACACCCCGGAAGACATCACCAAGCCCGTGCGCGATTTCATCCCTGAGGGGGTACGCCTGATCAACGATCATATAGAAAGGATTGACCCGGACGAACAGTTTGCGGCGATGCGCAACGGCGATCGCCTGCATTACGATTTGCTGATCATTGCTACCGGAACCAAAATTGCCCCGGAAGAAACTCCTGGCATGTTGGGGTCTGAATGGCAAAAGAGCGTCTTTGATTTTTACACGTTCGAAGGGTCTCTGGCGCTGCGCAACAAATTGCGCGAGTGGGAAGGGGGCAGGCTTGTGGTGCATGTTACCGAAATGCCGATTAAATGCCCAGTGGCACCCCTGGAGTTTTCCTTCTTGGCCGATTCGTATTTCAAGAACAAGAAGATTCGCGATAAAGTAGAAATCACCTACGTGACACCGCTCAGCGGGGCCTTCACAAAGCCAAAGGCAACCACGGCACTGCAACACTTACTGGATGAGAAAAATATTCATATAGAGAGCGACTTTGCCATTGAGCGAATAGATTGCGAAAACAAGACGATCGTTGATTACGGTGACCGAACCATACCATTTGATTTGTTAGTGACCGTTCCGACCAACAAAGGCGATGAACTTCTGGCCCGCTCAGGTATGGGCGACGACCTGAATTTTGTGCCCACCCATAAGGCTACACTCCAGGCAAAAAACTGGCCCAACGTTTTCGTGCTGGGTGATGCATCGGATATTCCTACCTCCAAAGCGGGCTCTGTAGCCCACTTTGAAGCAGAAATTTTGACCGAAAACATCCTGAGTTTCATCGCTGGGGAGCCACTAAAACAAGAATTTGACGGCCACGCCAATTGCTTTGTGGAAACAGGCGGTGGCAAAGCTTTGCTGATTGATTTTAATTACACACACGAGCCTGTCGAAGGAACTTTTCCATTGCCGGGTATTGGCCCGCTGCGCTTGTTGAAAGAGAACCGGATGAATCACATGGGAAAACTCGCTTTTCGATGGATTTACTGGAACCTGCTGCTGAAAGGCAACCACATTCCCTTCGTTTCAGCCAAAATGCAAGAAGCGGGCAAATCTTTTGATTAACACCAAAGCTATTCTACCATGGAAAAAACGATTGCTAATACGGTTTTGAAGGTCAACGAAGAGGGTTACCTAACCGATTTTTCGCAGTGGACCAAGGAGGTTGGTTCTACCCTTGCCCAGGAAGCCAACATCTCCATGACACCCCGTCACTGGGAGGTCATTACTTACTTGCAGCGCGAATTCAAGAATGAGGTGCCGTTAAGTATCCGAAGAATTGGGAAAAGCGGGGTGGTGGACATCAAGGAGTTTTACCAGTTGTTCCCCATGGCACCGCTGAAAACGGCTTCCAAAATTGCCGGTATTCCCAAACCTGTTAGTTGCATTTAACTTCTTAATTTATAAGCCATGAGCCAGGATAACGGTGAAGTTCGCAAGATGATGATCATACTTTCCAAGGCTACCTTGGAGAATGTGTACGCGGCATTTGTGTTGGCTAACGGTGCTCGTATGGAGGGCATTGAAGCGGAAATGTTCTTTACCTTTTTCGGTTTGGAGGCTGTGCACAAGAAAAAACTGGAGCACCTGCATGTTGCCACCGTGGGCAACCCCGCCATGCACATGCCAACCATGTTGGGCGGCCTACCCGGCATGGAAGCGCTGGCCACGCACATGATGAAGAAGGAAATGGAGCGCATCGACATGCCGGATGTACACGAGTTTCTGGATATCCTGAAAGCTTCCGGAGTGAAACTGTGGGCCTGTAAACTGGCCATGGATATGTTCCACTACAAACGCGAAGACTTGTACGATGACATAGACGGTGTGCTTACCGTTGGCGACTTTTACAAACAAGGAAGTGGCGTAGGCACTCACATGCTGTTTGTTTGATCGCGGAGCCGCGCTAGAACGGGGTCACGGAGTTGGGGGCCGCACAGCGTTCGTTCCCATCCAGCAACCAGTCTTTCAAAACTTTATACGCCGATTGGCTGCTGAGCAAATCCATGTGCCCAGTCTTATAGAGCGTGTGGTTCCCGGCAAAGACCAATTGTTGGGCGGGGTTCTCATGCTTGCCAAGCGCGCTTTCCAGCGGCACAAGTCCGTCGCCTGCGACGCAACTTTTCAGGTCGTTTTCGTTTTCGCCCAAGGTGGCGGCTATGGCGTAACAACGAATTTTTTCGGGAAGGTTAATCGGCTGTCGCACGTCGGAGTGTTTGGCAAAGCGATCGTGTTTCTCCCAGTCCTCTTTAACCAGGTTTCCAAATCGCAGATCGGTAATTCCGGCACTCCGCAATCCTCCGAGTTTTGCGAGTGGCTTGGTATAGGGCAGGTTGTGAAGCAGCGCGTGAACGTAGTTGCCCACTTTTTCCAGCGTTGTACCCTGGTGCGGGGTTCCCAGAAAGACGATTTTGCCGAGCTTGCTGACCCAGGATTTATTGTGGTGTCCGGCTTGCTGAACGGCACTTCTGACCACCAAACCGCCCATGCTGTGACCGACGATAACCAATTCTTCAACCGGAACAGGCCAGGCATCCAGCAACGCTTCTACCAGGGAGCTTAAGGTTGCACCGTTATCTGAAACATGAAGTCCGGTGTTGTAGCGCAAGTACAGCGGAGTCATTTGAAGCGCTTCCGCCAATGCTTCGCCGTGGTTGTGGTTACCTCGGGTCCAACACAGGTCGTCCATGCACAGACCGTGGATCAACAGCAGGATTTTTCCGTTTACTGGAGCGTTTTCCGGCAATGCTATACCACTCACATTGTTTATCGGCTCCCCCCGGTAGTTGATTTGCATCGGCTGAGCCAGCGGATTGTTGTTCCTGCTCAGGTAATCGCCCACCACGCCATTAATGACAGCCAGCATGGCGCGCTTCTTTTCAAATCGAATTCCGGTGGACCTCTCCTGATCAAGCAGATTTAACGCATGCTGGGCGCTTTTCCCCACCCCCTTGGCAGTAAAACGCAATGTTTTATGCACGCCAGCGGAGATTCCCGATACCAAGCGCTGAATGGGTGTTGTCGGGAGAAAGGAGGGATGCACAATCTGCCGCTGGAATGCTTCAATCACATGACTGGCATGGACAACTGCATCCGCACCAATTTTGGTAATACCTTGAAGATCAGATATAAGAACGTGATGTTTTTTAGCCATA
>CAYSDI010000021.1:37166-39488 GCA_964429745.1 uncultured Chitinophagales bacterium
ATATAAGAACGTGATGTTTTTTAGCCATAATTGGAAACAGTGCTTGATTTTTTGCCTACTTGCAGGGTGTTCTGGAAACGCCATACCGGCGGGGTCCCTGCGCTCCTAAAACCGTTGGCGCCCCCCTTGAGCGGGTTGTGGTTTGCCTAAAATTACAGCTACTTTGGCCTTTTTAGCGGTACCCTGATGAATTAGGGACGCGAACTGACCAGCGAAACGTCGCGGGGGCGGGGCGTTCCGGTTTGGACATCCGCCTGAGAAACCGGCAGTAACAAGCCCGGATCAAGGTCGTGCTGCTGAGCAATCCGAACCCCAAATGCATAGCGCGACAAACGCTCGGGACCCCCGAAATGATACAGGCCAGGAGACCAGGATAGCGCCTCCCACAACTGGACAGCCACATCGTCAGCGTGTGCCATGCTGCGGTACTCGTCGTGAAACAGCGACACGGTTTCCCCGCGGCGCAACCTATCGAGTAAATCGCCGACCATGCCGCGACCGGACAAGGAGCTTTCGCCATACATCAAGGGCAGCCGGGCAATGACAGCGGGGCATGCAGCCTGCACACGACGTTCCGCCTCTGCTTTGTGGTGACCATAAACCATTAAAGGGGCCGCCGGGTCGCTGGGGTGATACGGGGCTTTGTCGCCACCAAAAACCAGATCTGTAGAGCAGAACAGCATCGGGATGCCCAGTTCTGCAGAAGCAAGTGCCAGCGCTTCGGCAGCCAACACGTTGACGCGCAGCGAACGCTCCGGATCGCGCTCGCAAGCTCCGGTGTCTGCCACAGCTGCGGCGTGCAGGATGGCGTCCGGGCGCAATTTGCGCACAGCATCCCGGCACTGATCGGGGTGTTCCAGATCCAGCAGCAGGGCATCTGTCGCGCTGTCCGCCGACCAGCGCCTTGCAAGGTCGGGTTCAGACCCAGAAGTTGTGGTAGCCCAAGTGGCCATTCCCCGGGAACTCAACCCCAGCGATAAGCGCAACCCTGCAGGGGCATGGCGCAACAGCGATTCGCCGAGAAAACCCGTGGCACCGGTCAACAGAACGTGGGCAAACGCAGTCATGGATAGCTGGTTTAACGCGGTCCTTGGAGCCTAAGCCTTATTGGAAGGTGGTCGGAAATGCCCCCGTAATAATTTGTGCCGCCGTAGGTGCGGCTCGGTATGGTGCCGTAGCGGTCTGACACAAACATCATCCAGTCTTGCCGGAACGTTGCTGCATCGCGGACCACCAGGCATCGGCGGCAGGGCGTATCGGGTAAAAGCGCCGTGCTAACCACAAATTGATCCAGCATGTTCCAATTGCCCTGGTAGTTGTAACTGCCTTGGCCCAGCGCATCGGCGGGGCCCATCAGGTTGAACAAATCGCCGGCGGGCGTGGGTCCGTTGTTGGTGGGCAGGGCCAGGCGGGCGCCGAGGATTTCCGTTAGGCTCTCGTTATCCGTCTCGTCGTTAAAATCGCCCATGATGAGGATCAGCGGGTTGCTTTCAGCAGTTCGAAGGCTGTCCACAACCTTGCGCAAGGCCGTCGCTGCAACACCGCGTTTGGCGCTGCTTTCTGACTCGCCCCCCCGTCGCGAAGGCCAGTGATTCACAAAAATATGCAGCAGTTCGCGCTGGCCGCGAAGCCTGCCGGTGACATACAAAATGTCTCTGCTTTTATACGAAGTATCTGGGTCGAAAGAGAGCCGTAGCCCGCGCACCTGCTCCACCTGAAATCCGTCTTTTCCGCTTCGAACCAACAAGGAACAGTCAATTCCGCGCACATCGGGGCTTTCCGCATGCGCTACTTTGTACTGGGCAGTTACGCCACGAGCTTTGCGGCCCGCTGCTTCTGTTTTTGCTCCGGCATCCCGACTCAGTCGTTGGCCCAACGCCTCCACAACAGCGGCGTTTTCCACTTCTGCCAGGCCGATCAACAGCGGCGGCTGGCCATCCCCTGCCGCGATCAACACTCGCGCTAAACCGTCCAGTTTGGCTTCGTAGCGGGCGTGGTTCCAGTTAAGTTCCGAACCGGGCGTGAAGTCCCCGTCTGACTTGTTTGGGTCATCCAACGTGTCAAAAAGGTTTTCCACATTGTAGAACACCACGGTATTGGATGTTTTTTTCTCCGCCGTCCCGGTTGCAGCCTTTTGGCGTTGAGCCAGAACGTTCAACGGGCTGAAGGATACTGCAAGCAGAAGCAAAACGAGGGCTGGGAAAATGTTGTTCACTTTCATGATTAGGAAGGCCTAAAATACACGGTATTTTGGGCATCCTTGTGCAGCGCACACACTCTTGATAAAGGTGCGTGGCTCGCCAGCCCGTTCTGTCCGTCCGT
>CAYSDI010000022.1:0-9869 GCA_964429745.1 uncultured Chitinophagales bacterium
TTCCCCCCCCGCTGAGGATGACACGCAAGGCTTTTCCCCCGGAAGAAGGACCAGACTTAGCGTAACTAATATTATGTTTTGTAGCGTTGGTCATGGACATTTAGCTGGGCATTACCCGTGGTCAGGCGGGAACCGGCGAGGCCCCTTCCCCCTCTTCTTCTTCTGTTTCTAATTGTTCAAATTCGCTGCGGGCATCCATGCCTAAATCGCGGCTCACCGAAAGAATGATGCCGATGGCTATGCTGGTAAACCACATGGATGTGCCTCCCATGCTGATTAAGGGCAAGGTCAGACCGGTAACCGGGAACAGGCTCACCGCCACTCCCATGTTCACGAAGGCTTGAATAGTCAGGCTCAACCCGAGCCCGATAGCCAGCAAGGCCCCAAAGGGGTTGGGCGTTTTTATGACGATGCGCATGCATCGGTAGAAGAAAGCCAGGTAGAGCAACAGGATTACTCCGGCGCCAAAAACCAGACCGTACTCCTCCAAAATGATGGCAAAAATAAAGTCGGAATAAGGGTGGGGTAAAAAATTCCGCTGGGAACTGTTGCCCGGCCCTACGCCAAATAAGCCCCCTTGTGCAATGGCAATTTTGGCCTGTTCTACCTGGAAGGATTCGGTGGCCTCTCCCCCGGCAAAACTTTCTACCCGGGATTTCCAGGTGCCCATGCGGCCGGGCAGATTCTCTTCCGGCACAAAATAGATGAACACCGCCAGCAGCGAGAGTATAACGACGGCGGAACCCACCATCCCCGCAATGTATTTCATCCCCATTCGACCGATGAACAACAAAAGCAGGCAGGTGAAAAAAAGTACGCAAGCCGACGAAAGGTTAGCTGGAGCAATTAGCAAACAGGTAACCAGGATCGGCAGGACCACCGGCACGAATCCCTCGCGGAAATTCTGCACCAGGTGCTGGCGGCGCGACAACATGCGCGCGGTGTACATGATCAGCGCCAGTTTTGCGAGGTCCGAAGTTTGAAAGGTCAGTTCTATACCCGGCAGCGTAATCCAGCGCGCAGCTTCGTTAACCCGCGAACCCCATAGCAGCGTATAGGCCAGCAAGGGCACCGAAATGTACATGGCCAATTGCGCCAAACGAGAATAAATCTTATAGTTGGCCAAGCTGGCCAGGTACATCAACCCGAGCCCGAACACCAGCAGCAAGAGATGCTTGATCAGGTAATACTCCGTATTGCCCGACTGGTACTTGTAAGCCAGCGTACCGGTGCTGCTGTACACCGCCAAAATGGAATACAGCGACAGGCCGATCACAATCAGCCAGAGGTATTTGTCGCCGCGAAGATGAGCCAGAAGTGCTTTCAAGAAAAAGGAATTGTGAGTCTGTTAACAAAACGCCGGGGCCATGCAGCTTTCTTATGTGCATGGGCGATTAACTCGCTTACAGCGCCTTGACCGCCAACTTAAACTGCCAGCCGCGGTCTTCGTAATTCCGGAAAAGGTCGAAACTGGCGCATGCGGGGCTGAGCAACACCACGTCGCCGGGGTTGGAGAGGTGGTAGGCCATGCGAACCGCTTCGACCATGCTCTGCGTGTTGACCATCAGATCCACGTTGCGCGAAAACGCATCGTGCAGCTTGCGGTTGTCCGTACCCAGGCAGATCACCGCCTTAACTTTCTTGCGCACCAATTCGGTGAGTTGGGAATAATCGTTGCCCTTGTCCACGCCGCCGGCAATCCAGATGACCGGTTTGTCCATGCTCTCCAGCGCGTACCAGGTGGAGTTGACGTTGGTAGCCTTGGAATCGTTGATAAAATCCACGCCGTGCACCTTGACCACGCTTTCCAGGCGATGTTCCAGGGCGCGAAAATCCATCAGGCTTTCGCGAATGGCATCCTTGCGGACCTCGAGGACCCGCGCGGCGATCGACGCTGCCATAGAATTGTAAACGTTGTGTTTTCCCTGGAGCGCGAGTTCGTAAATAGACATGGAAAAGTAGTTTTGCTGGTTGTTGAGTGAGTTGGTCGAAGCAAGGTTGACGTGGAGCTGATCGTCTTCAACCCAGGCGCCCTGTTCAAAAGGACCTTGCAGGGCGAAAGGGATGCGTTGTGCGGCAAGAGCAGAGGCGTTGACCCGGGTATTGGTCTCCGGGTCATCTGCGCAGTAGAGGAAGTAATCGCTGGCAGTTTGGTTCTCGCCGATGCGCAGCTTGGCTGCTGCGTAGCGATCCATGCTGTGCTCGTAGCGATCTAAATGGTCGGGCGTAATGTTGAGCAACACGGCGATGTGCGGCCGAAAAGTGCGGATGTTGTCCAATTGAAAACTCGAAATTTCCAAAACGGCGTAGGCTGGGTCGCGCTCCAAAACCACTTGCGCGAAACTCTTGCCAATATTGCCGGCCACAACCGCATCCAGCCCACCGCGTTGAAGCAAGTGGCCGGTGAGCGCCGTGGTGGTAGTCTTGCCGTTACTGCCCGTAATACCGATTATGGTTGCCTTGCTGTACTGCGCCGCAAATTCAATCTCCGAAATGACTGGAATGCCCGCAGCCAGAAATCCCGCTACCACCGGAGTGGTGTCTGAAATACCTGGGCTTTTAACAATTAGCTCCGGGGCATAGTCCATGGCGCGAACATGGCCCTGTTCTTCGTGGTCAATCCCTGCGGCCGTAAGTTTTTCTTTGTACTGGGAAAGAATGGTCCCCGCGTCGCTCAGCAGCACGTCGTAGCCTTTGGATGCAGCCAACAAAGCTGCGCCGGTACCGCTCTCCTTTCCCCCGAGTATGAGCATTCGATCTGCCATTAGCGCACTTTTAAGGTGACGATGGAGACCACGGCCAGCAGAATGCCGATGATCCAAAAACGGGTGACGATTTTGGTTTCAGGGTACCCAAGCTTTTGGTAGTGATGGTGCAGCGGGGCCATGCGGAAGACCCGGCGGCCTTCGCCGTACTTTTTGCGGGTGTAGCGAAACCACGAAACCTGCATCACTACCGACAGGTTCTCCATCAGGAAAATGCCGCACAACACAGGGATGAGGAGCTCCTTGCGCACCGCAATGGCCAGCGTGGCGATGATGCCGCCGATGGCCAGACTTCCGGTGTCGCCCATAAACACTTGCGCGGGAAATGCATTCCACCAGAGAAAACCGATGCAGGCGCCCACAAAAGCTGCGGAGAACACCACCAATTCGCCAGACTCGGGGATGTACATGATGCCCAGGTATTCCGCCAGCACCGTATTGCCGCTGACGTAGGCGAATAAGAGCAGCGTGAACACGATGATAGCAGAGGTTCCGGTGGCCAGTCCATCTAGCCCGTCCGTAATGTTTGCTCCGTTTGAAACCGCTGCGATAATTAAAATCATGATGCCGACGAACACCACGGGGAAAGCCCAACCTTGCACTTGCGCTGGCAAAAAGGACACCAGAAACTGGTAGTTAAAATCATTGTTTTTAAGGAAAGGAAAGGTGGTCTTGGTGCGGCGAGTATCGTGGGTGCGCCACAGTCCTGATTCCAGTATAACACCGCTCTCCAATACCGAATCCGCTGCGGTTACCAACACAGGGTTGCCCACCGGAACGCCGTTTTCCATGGCGTAGTGGTACCAGGTATCGTGTTCGCGAACCTGCACTTCGGGATGAAAGAGAATGACGGATCCCACAATCAGGCCAAGGCCTACCTGGCCCAAAATTTTGAAGCGGCCCGCCAGGCCTTCTTTGTTCTTGCGGAAGACCTTGATGTAATCGTCCAGAAAGCCAATGGCGCCCATCCAGACGGTGACCAGCAGCATGAGTTGGATGTAGACGTTGGTCAGATCGGCCACAAGCAATACCGGAATGAGAATGGCGCCCAGAATCAAGATTCCGCCCATCGTCGGGGTTCCCTGTTTGCTCATCTGGCCTTGCAAACCAAGGTCGCGCACGGTTTCACCAACCTGTTGACGGCGCAGGAGGTTGACGATCCTTCCCCCAAAAACGATGCTGATGACCAGCGAGGTCAGCACGGCCAGCGCCGCGCGAAAGCTGAGGAAGGAAAACAGCCCGGCGCCGGGCAGCTCCGTGGTGCGATCCAGGTATTCAAAAAGGTGGAACAGCATCAGCGATCCAGGCTTTGAAAAGTTTCCAACAGCACGACGCGATCGTCGAAGGGATGCCGGACGCCGGCGATCTCCTGGTATTTTTCGTGCCCCTTGCCAGCTACCAAAACAATGTCGCCGGGGCTGGCCAACATGCACGCGGTGCGGATGGCTTCGCGCCGATCGGCCTGTGTGAGCACGCGGCTTTGGTAAGGCAACTCCACGCCGCTCATCATTTCCTGCAGAATGGCCTGGGGTTCTTCGGAGCGAGGGTTGTCAGAGGTCAAAACAACTTTTTCAGAGAGCTGACAGGCTACTTTGGCCATGATGGGACGCTTAGCGCGATCGCGGTCGCCGCCACAGCCTACCACGGTAATGACGCGCTCACCGCCGGCACGGATGGAGCGGATGGTGCTCAACACTTTCTCCAGCGCATCCGGCGTGTGGGCGTAGTCCACGATGCCGACCACCTTGTCTTTTGCACTCAAGACGTAGTCAAAACGGCCCTCTGCGGAGCGAAGGCGGCTCATTTCGCGAAGCACCTCCAACGGTTCCTGGCCCAGCAACACCGCAGAACCATAAACAGCCAACAAGTTGTAAGCGTTAAACTCGCCAATCAGCAGGCTGTGCAGCTCTCTATTATCCACGAGCAGTTGCAGGCCGCTAAATCCACTTTCGAGCAATTTACCTTTGAAGTCAGCCGGACCTCGAAAAGCGTAAGTATGAATGGCGGCTTTGGTGTTCTGAACCATGACCGGACCGCGCTTGTCGTCGGAGTTCACCAAGGCATGTGCGGATGAAGGCAGGTCGTCAAAAAATCGCTTTTTGGCCGTGATGTAGTTTCCCATGGTCCCGTGGTAGTCCAGGTGATCGTGGCTCATGTTGGTGAACACGGCCACGTCAAACGCCAGGCCGGCAATTCGGCGCTGGTCAATGGCGTGCGAGCTCACTTCCATGAAAACATGGCTACAGCCGGCTTCGACCATATCGGCCAAAAGCGCCTGTAGACTGACCGGATCGGGGGTGGTGTGGGTTGCGCTCAAAACCCGGTCGCCGATGCGGTTTTCAACCGTAGACAACAGGCCAGCCTGGTAGCCCAACCCGCGGAACAGTCGGTGCAACAAGGTGGCCACGGTGGTTTTTCCATTGGTGCCAGTCACGCCCGTCAGGGCCAATTTGGTGGAAGGGTTGTCGTAGAAATTGGCGGCCACTAACCCGATAGCCTGGCGGCTGTTCTCAACCACAACATAAGTTACGTTGCTATCCAGGCCTTCCGGCAGGTGTTCACACAATACGGTATTTGCCCCACCGGCAATTGCCTGGGGAATAAACGCATGCCCATCGCGCAGGCTTCCGGACAACGCAGCAAACAACCACCCCTTGCCCTGGAACCGGCTGTCAAGCGACACCGCACTTAACTCCCGGTCCATTGAACCAGCAGTTTCGCGGAGGGCTACACCGTAAAGAAGGGTATGGAGAGGTTTGTTCATGGTCCTGTTGCTACCGCTCAACCAAGCGTTAAATGGAGCGCTCCGCTTTCTTCTCGGCGAACGCCTTTTACTTTTCCAATGCCTGAAAAGGTGACCAACCATCCTTTGTTTTCCAATAGGAACAAGGCATCGCGCAAGCCCATACCGCGCACATCAGGCAACGCCCGGTCGGTAAACTCCAGCGACTGAACGGCGGGAATGGCGCCTACTCCCGAGGTTTGCACGGCCGCCCATTCGCTGCTTGCAGACCATTCTACCGGCCATTCCAGGTTGTTGTAGACTTCGCGCAAATCGGGCTGATACCCCTTGGCTTTGGGCGCTTCGCGCAATTTGCCTTCTGCATTGACGGGCTGGTGCCCTTCAAGCTGAGAGGAATACACACGGTCGGCAATAGCCTTGAAAACGGGACCCGCCACATCCGCACCATAATATCCGTTACGGCGCGGTGCACTAATCACAACGATGCAGGAGTAACGAGGAGATTCCGCTGGAAAATAGCCCGCAAACGAAGCCTGGTAAATGTCCTGGTGGTAGCTGACGAGTTCGTTGTTGATCAACGATGTACCGGTTTTTCCGGCAGCACTGTAGTAAGGACTCTTCAGCGTGCGGGCTGTGCCAGAATCAACCACCATGCGCAGCAACTGTTGAACGGCGGCGATGGATTTTGGCGACGCGATATGCGGGTCAACCACCACGGGCTCAAAGCGCTCTACCGTTCGGCCGTGCTCCCGGATCTCGCTGACCAGGTAAGGCTTCATCATTTTGCCACCATTGGCCACGGCATTGTAGAACACCAGGGTTTGCAGCGGAGACAACTGCAACTCGTACCCGATGGACAACCAGGGCAGCGTAATGCCTGACCAATTGGTGCGATCCGCGGGATTTGTGGGAAGAATCGGGGCTTCTTCGCCCGAAATTTGAATGCCCGTGGGTTCGTGCAGGTGGAATTGCTTCAGGCGCGCCACAAAATCAGCGGGACGGTCGCGGTAATAGCGGGAAACGAGTTTGCTGATGCCCACATTGGAAGAGCGCCAGAATGCCCGCGGCAAGGTGACCATAGTCAGCTCGTGTTTGCCCTCGGAATCCGACATGGGTATGCCGTGGTAGGTGCAGCGACCGCGCTCCAAATCAACGGTCTCGTTGAAGTCACAGCCACCCTCCTCAAGCAGTGCAAGCACCGAAGCGAGCTTGAAGGTGGAACCCGGTTCCGTGCGATCGCCGATGGCGTAGTTGAACTTTTCAAAATACAGCCCTTCCTCCATTCGGGTCAGGTTGGCCATGGCCACAATCTTGCCAGTGGCCACCTCCATCACCACCGCACTGCCATATTCGGCATCGTGGCGAATCAACGACTCTTCGAGCGCCGTTTCCGCCACATCTTGAATGCTGATGTCCAATGTGGTGACGATGTCGCGTCCGTTTTCGGGTTCAATTTCATGTTTGTCATTCAGCGGCAATTGATACCCGCCGGAGATTTTGCGCACCAATTGTTGGCCATCGCGACCTGACAACAGCGCGTCGTACTGGCCTTCGATGCCGACAGAAACTTCGTCCGTAACATATCCAATGGTACGGTGAGCTAAAACTCCGTAAGGCTTTTCCCGGAGGTTGAAGGGTTCCACCACCATTCCGCCGCGGTATTGGCCTAGTCGGAACAGCGGCCACTTTTTCATAGCCTGCAATTCGGGATAAGAAACCTTATTGTCAAAACGCAGGTAGCGTTTGCCAGCAGAGCGGGCCTGAATGAGTTGCCGGCGGTACTCCTGAACAGTCCGCTTGCCGTCGTGACGGGCAAGACACAGGGCCAGCGAATCTACGTTGGCCCGGAAGTCTGCTTCGGTGGGTGCAACCGGATCAATGGCAATGCTGAAATAGGGAAACGACGCCGCCAGCAAACTGCCATCGGCCGCGTAAATATTGCCGCGTTCCGCTTCTATCTGCCGATAGTGAATGTATGCGCTGTCGGCCTTAGCGCGGTAGCTTTCGCCGTCAACATAAAAAACCTTACCGGCGCGGAAAATCACCATCCCGGCCAGGACAACCAGCCCGAGCAGCACAAGCTGCAAGCGCCGGATCATGCTGTGTTTGATGGTCTCGCTCATCGCTTGCGGCTCTTTTCTTCGGAGATAATGAGCGGAGGCTGGGTCAACTCCAGAATTCCGCGGGCAGCAACGCGATCGGCAACACTGCTTTGCCGGCTGTAGCGCGCCAGTTCATCCTTGGCGGTATCGTAGTACCAGCGCATTTCGGTCAATTCGCGGTTGAGGCGGTCCAGTTCCCGAACCTGGCGCTCAAACGTGTGGCGGTTCCAGATGTAGAAAGCAGCCAGAAACGTGCAGAACAACAAAAAGGGCATTCGGTCAACAAAGCGGTTGTACTTCCACCACTGCCGGACATCCACCACCGATAGAAAATCCTGCAGCGCATTTCGCTTGCCGGTTTCCTGGTCCATTGGCTCTTTGTTCGCTTCTGCTGCCATGACTGTTCAATCCTTTTTTTCCGGAGCGGCAAGGCGCTCAGCGATTCTCATTTTTGCACTGCGCGACCGGGGGTTTGCCCGCAGTTCTTCGTCAGAGGCCGTAATCGGCTTGCGGCCCACCGGTACCATTCCCCGGATGGGATTGCCGTAAAAATCTTTCTCCGGCTCCCGATCGAAACGGCCGTGCAGCAAAAACTGCTTGACCGGTCTGTCTTCAAGCGAGTGGTAGGTGATGACCACCAACCTTCCACCCGGCGCCAGGCACTGTTCCGCCTGAACCAAAAACTCCTCCAGCGCTCCCAGTTCATCGTTAACCGCCATGCGGATGGCCTGAAAAACCTGCGCCAGGTACTTGTTTCGCTGCCCCACCACGAGGGTGTCGGCTAAGCGCACCAGGTCGCCTGTAGTTCGAAGGGGAGCATCCCTGCGGGCGAGCACCACGGCGGCCGCGAGTCTTTTGCTATTCCGGACTTCCCCGTAGCGGCTGAAAGCCTGAACCAGCATTTCCTCCGAAACCTGCTCCAGCCATTGCGCTGCTGTCACTCCTGTGCGGGTATCCATCCGCATGTCCAGGGCAGCATCGAAGCGA
Source organism: uncultured Chitinophagales bacterium (assembly GCA_964429745.1). Classification (GTDB taxonomy): domain Bacteria; phylum Bacteroidota; class Bacteroidia; order Chitinophagales; family BACL12; genus WGOA01. Next base: position 8,598 of record CAYSDI010000022.1, read on the forward strand.
GTGGAGAAGCCGCGCGCTGCTGTATCAAGCTGATGCGACGACACACCCAGATCAGCCAGAATGCCCTGCACGGGCAAGGCGGCGTGCAACCGGAGAAAACGCTGCAGGTGGCGAAAGTTTTCCGGGATCAGGCAGAAACGCGGATCGGCCGGAACCTGCTCCGCAGCATCGGGATCCTGATCCCACCCAAACAACCGGCCTTGCGGCCCCAGACGCCCCAGGATGGCCCGGCTGTGTCCGCCGCCGCCAAACGTGGCATCCACATAGGTTCCTGCCGACTGGATTTGCAACCCTTCAAGGGCCTCATGTAAAAGAACGGGGGCGTGGTAAGCGTGGTCGTTTTTCATCAGGCTGGTCCCATCACCCTTTCGGCCAACTCACTGTAGCCCTGATCATCGTCACCGCGACTCTTTTTGAGTTTCTCCGGATCCCACAATTCAAGCCTGTCCAGAACGCCCATCATCACCAACTCGCCCTTGATGCCCGCATCAGCCAGCAGGCCGGCAGGAATCAGGATGCGATCTGCCGAATCCAACGCTACCTCTTTGACGCCATCCAAAAACTTGCGCAGAAACTTGCGGTCATCCGGCCGGAACGAATTAATCCGGGATTGAACCTTGTCCAGCTCCTGCTGCCAGTTTGACATGGGAAAGCATTCCAGACAGCCTTCGAAACCGCGCTTTAAGACGAACATGTCCTGCCCTTCAGCGCTAAACTTTTGGAGTTTGCGCTTGAGTTCAGAAGGAACCTTAACCCGACCCTTGTCATCGAGTTTGCAGTGGTATTCGCCTATAAAAGAGGACATCGACGCTGACCCGTGTGTTATTCGCGGCCGTTAACGAGTGTAAGCTGACGCTAATGTAGGCGATAATTCCCATAAAATCCCACACCTTACCACAATTTCCCACTAAAAAATTATCCACAATACTTTTGAATAGATTTATACATTTATGATTCTAAATTTCACTATAATACTGATTTTCAACAGTATGTGGCCAAACCGGGGAAGGGATTACGCACAATACGCAACTTCAGTTTGAGGATAACAATCAGACCGGGCACAAAAAAAACGGCCATGCCGTCGCAAAATGCCCCTGGAGTGCTCTTTGGTGGGAGATTGTGGGGCACTTACCCCCATGTGTGGGAGACCGTGGGAAGCACGGGGCGTTCAGGCGGCGGTATTGGTGTTGCGCGGCCCTGTTTGGCGGGTTGCGGGCACAAAAAAGACCGCCACCGGGCGGTCTTTTTTTGACTTTGACCGCCCGGGGGCGG
>CAYSDI010000022.1:9969-22757 GCA_964429745.1 uncultured Chitinophagales bacterium
ACAAAAAAGACCGCCACCGGGCGGTCTTTTTTTGACTTTGACCGCCCGGGGGCGGTCTCTGTTCGATTCTGACCGCCCGGGGGCGGGCTCGGCATGATTTTGACCGCCCGGGGGCGGTCTCTTTTTGATTTTGACCGCCCGGGGGCGGGCTCGGCATGATTTTGACCGCCCGGGGGCGGTCCGCTCGGAAGCGAAGTGGTACTTCGGGCTTACAGGGGCGCAATAGCGGCGATGCCCGGCAACTCCTTTCCTTCGAAGTATTCCAACATGGCGCCCCCCCCCGTGCTCACGTAGCTGACCTGATCGGCAAAACCGAACTGGTTGACTGCGGCAACAGAGTCGCCCCCCCCCACCAGGCTGAAGGCCCCTTGCGCGGTGGCGTCGGCGATGGCTTGTGCGATGGCCATCGTACCCTGCTGGAAATTCGGCATCTCAAACACGCCCATTGGACCGTTCCAGAGGATGGTCCGGGAGCGCAGGATGGCGTCACGGAATTGGGCGATGGTCTTTTCCCCGATGTCCAGGCCCATCCAGCCGTCCGGTATGGCGTCGTTGGAGGCGACTTTTCGGGCGGCGTCGTTGGCAAATCGGTCGGCAATGACGGAGTCTATAGGGAGGAGCAATTCAACGCCTTTGGCCTTGGCCAACTCCACCATCTTTCGGGCAGTGTCCAGGCGATCCTCTTCCACCATAGAATTTCCTACGGAACCACCAGCAGCTTTGGCAAAGGTGTAGCTCATTCCGCCACCGATCAAAATGATGTCCGCTTTGTCCAGCAGGCGCTCAATGATCATGATTTTGCCGCTCACCTTGGCACCGCCGAGAATGGCCACAAAGGGACGCTCGGTATGCTCCAATACGCGGTCGGCATTGGCAATCTCGCTGCCCATAACAAGGCCGAATCCCTTGGCATCATCGGCAAAAAAGCGGGCAATTATGGCCGTGGAGGCATGGGCGCGGTGGGCGGTGCCAAAGGCATCGTTGATGTACACATCGCCGTGGCCGGCCAGTTTCTTCGCGAAGGCTTCGTCGCCCTTCTCTTCCTGCGGGTAAAAACGCAGGTTTTCGAGCAACAGCACCTGCCCCGGCTTTAAAGCTGCGGATTGTGCAAAGGCCTTTTCACTGATGCAATCGTCGGCGAACTGAATCTCTTGCTCACCCCCCATAATCGTGCGAAGCGCTGGAAGGATATGCCGAAGGCTGTATTTATCTTCTGGTCCGCCTTTAGGGCGCCCCAAATGCGACATCAAAACCACCGAACCACCCTGGTGTAAGATGTGGTTAAGCGTGCCCAAGGTTGCCCGGATGCGGGTGTCGTCCGAAACGTGGAGCTGATCGTCTAAGGGAACATTGTAGTCGACGCGGATGAGCACGCGTTTTGCCCCGAACGAAAAATTCTGGAAGTTGATCATGGCAGCGGGTTGAACGCTTACATTTTACTCAGCTTGACCAACAGGTCAGCCATGCGGGCGGAGTAGCCGTACTCGTTGTCGTACCAGCCCACCACTTTAATGGTGCGGCCAATCACCGCCGTCAGCTCCGCATCAAAAATGCAGGAATGCGGATTGGTGATAATGTCGATAGAAACGATCGGGTCTTCGTTGTACTGCAAATAACCTTTCAAAGGTCCGTTCGCTGCTTTGCGGAAGGCGGCATTGATGGTCTCCACGTCGGCATCTTTGCTGAGCACGCAGGTCAGGTCGGTAATGGAGCCATCCGGCACCGGAACGCGAAGGGCGGAACCGCCGATTTTGCCCACCAGATCAGGGAAAATCTTGGTTACGGCGCTGGCCGCTCCGGTGGAAGTGGGCACAATGCTCATGGCAGCGGCACGGGCGCGGCGCAAATCTTTGTGGGGCGCATCGTGCAATTGCTGGTCAGAGGTATAGGCGTGAATAGTGACCAAAAAGGCACTTTCGATGCCGAAGTTTTCCAACAGCACTTTGACCATCGGCGCCACACAGTTGGTGGTGCAGGAAGCGTTGGAAAGAATGTCATCGCTGGCTTCGACCAAATTGTCGTTAACGCCCATGACCACCGAGCGGATGTCGCTTCCTTTGGCGGGTGCGGAAATCACCACCTTTTTGGCTCCTGCCTTAAGGTGCATGCCGGCTTTAGCGCGATCCAGGAAAAGCCCGGTACTTTCTACGACTACATCAACCTTCATATCGCCCCACGGCAATGCTTCCGGGTTGCGCTCTGAAAAGGCCTTCATTTTATTACCGTTGATGGTAATGGAGTGCTCATCAGAGCTTACCTCCCCATCAAACACCCCATGAATGGAGTCATACTTAAACAAGTGGGCCAGCGTCTTGTTATCGGTCAGGTCGTTGATAGCGACCACCTCAATTTCCGGGCGACCGATCAGGTTACGCATGGTTATCCTGCCAATACGGCCAAAGCCGTTGATGGCTACGCGCAATTTGCTCATGGTAGACTTGGTTTGTGGCCGCAAAGGTACGGAATGGCAGGCGCTTAAGCAGCATGCAGCCGGGTGTTCTCACCGAGCCAGCACAGGCCTCCCCGCCCTTCGCCAGGAAAATCATGGAAACTTGCCCAAAAAGTTTTCCAAATAGGCTACAGTGCTTATTTTTGTCGGCGCTTCGGGAAACCTTGCGCCTTGTTCTTTACAATTGGCCCGTTCGTCTAGGGGTTAGGACGCAGGATTTTCATTCCTGTAACAGGGGTTCGATTCCCCTACGGGCTACTGCAACCCTGGTTATCGCTCTGATGACCAGGGTTTTTTTATGCCCCTTTCTCGCGAGCCGCTGAACATCGCAGCAGAATTTGCGTATGCCCTACCCATTAAAGTACCTTTTTGCAAACAGCCCAACCATGAAATCTGTTGCTCTTGCTCTGATCAGCCTTGTCCTGTTGGTAATCAGCCTGGGACAAAAAACCGTCTCTGCCCAGCATCCCGCCTTGGAAAGTGCCGTATTGTACAACGATTTCATCGTTGACGAGCAGAACAAAATCGGCGTTCTGCTGATCAGCTTCCAAGAGCAATTGAACCAGGAAGTATTTGATGAAGCGGCCCTTTGGGCCATCCACACTTCGCTCCTCAGACAAATTGATGAAAGCACCGCGCTGGTAAATGCCCTTCCCGCTTTTGAAGGAAATGAGGAACTACGCGATGCTGCTGCAGGGTTGCTCGGCTTTTACAAGAATACCGTCGGCGATAATTATAAAATTTTGCTTGAAATATTCATTGAAGGCACCTTCACTGATCCCGAGATGGAAACCTTGAACAAAATCCTGGAAGCCACTACAGCGGAGGAAGCTATCTATGATGGCCGCTACCAGGACGCTCAAGCAGCCTTTGCCACCGCACACGGCATGCAGCTGATGGAGAACGAGTTAAACGAGCATTTTAACGAGTAGGCGCGACGATAATCCCTATCACCCAGCACTTGCAGCAGTGCGAATTGCTCACTCCCAAAGCTGGTCTATCCGCCCCTTATCAATGGCCAAGGCAGCAGAAGCGGCGCAGCTCTGCACCACAAAACCAAGCGAAGCAAATCGCTCATCGCTGGTCAGGCCGCGCTGGTAGCGCGCATAAATTTGCTGAACAATAACAGCGATTTTATACAGCCCGTAAACATAATAAAACACACCGTTTCCCGGATGCCGACCGGTGACCTGCGCGTAGCGCTCCACCACTTCGGTGCGGGAGGGATTGCCGGGCAACACTGTCGGGCTTAATGCCATCATCCGCATCGCAGGCGGATCGCCGGGATGCACCCAATAGCCAAGCGCAGTGCCTAAATCCATAAGCGGGTCGCCCAGCGTAGCCATTTCCCAATCAAGCACGGCCAATACTTGCGTCCAGTCTTCGGGGTGCAGAACCAGGTTATCGTACTTGAAATCGTTGTGAATCAGCACCGAGCCCGACGATTCGGGAAGGTGCCCAACCAGCCAACCCGCCGCGCGATCCATGTCGGGGAGTTCTGCGGTCTTAGCCGCCTGGTAGCGCTTAATCCAGCCTTCCACCTGCCGCTGGACATAGCCATCGGGTCGGCCAAACTCAGCCAGGTTTGCCGCTGCGGTGTCCACCGCGTGCAGTTCAGCCAGGCTGTCCACCAAAGCATTGGCAATGTTATGCATCGTAACGGGCGAAGGGTGCATAGCGTCTGGCATGTTTGGTCGCAAAATCACCCCTTCTACTTTCTCCATCACGTAAAACGGTGCGCCCAACACCACAGGATCTTCGCAGTAAGCGAGAACCTTCGGCGCTTTGGGGTAGACGGGGCGCAAGGCGCTCAATACGCGGAATTCCCGGGTCATGTCGTGCGCGGTCTTGACCGATGAGCCAAAGGGGGGCCTGCGCAACACCCATGAACTCGCTCCTGAACGCAGCAGATACGTCAGGTTGGAATACCCTTTCTTGAACTGCTCTACGGTCAGAGGCCCGCTAAGCGAAATGCCAGGTTGCTGCACCAACCACTGTTCCAGCGCGGAGCGGTTTAGTTCTTCGCCCGACCGAACAGCCCCGGCTTTGTCCCGAAAGTCGGCCGCTTCGCGCCCGCCAGGCCCTTCGCCCGGAGCATCAACAGTTCCACTCATGATGCAGCGCCGCTTTGGTACTCCTGCAGAATAGCACGGGCCAAACGGTCTTTGTGCACTTCATCGGGACCGTCGTAGATGCGGGCCGCCCGCTCGTGCCTGTACCACATGGCCAGCGGCGTATCGTCGGTCAACCCGAGCGCGCCGTGTACCTGCACCGCGCGATCCAAAACCTGCTGCAACATTCCAGCCACGTGAAACTTGATGAGCGAAACGCGGTAGCGCGCTGCGTGCTGCCCTTCGCGTTCCATAAGATTTGCTACGTCTAAAACCAACAGACGGCTGGCGTCAATTTCGGCCCGGCTTTCCGCGATCCAGTTCAAAACGGTCTGGCGGGTAGAGAGCGTTTTGCCCGGGGCCAGTTCGCGCGACACCGCGCGCTGGCACATCATGCTGAAAGCGCGCTCAGCAATGCCAATCCAACGCATGCAATGGTGAATGCGACCGGGGCCGAGGCGCTCCTGAGCCATCATGAAACCAGCGCCTGCTCCCCCGAGCAGGTTGCCCACCGGAACCCGACAAGCCGTGAACCTTACTTCTGCATGGCTGAAGTATCCGCTCCCGGCATCGCCCATCACAGAGATGTTGCGCACACGCTCAAAACCCAGGGTGTCCGTGGGCACCAACAGCATGCTCGCGCGGGCATAAGGAGGGGCATTGGGCTCAGTTACGGCCATCACGATAGCGAAGGCTGCCCCGTCTGCCGCTGTGGTAAACCATTTGTGCCCGTTGAGCACGTAATGTTCGCCATCGAGCTGTGCCCTGGTGCTCAACACCAAAGGATTAGACCCGGCATGCTCCGGTTCGGTCATCGCGAAGCAACTGCGTGTGCGCCCCGCCAACAGCGGCGCCAAAAAGTGTTCCCGCTGCTCCGGGTTGGCATGGCTCAGCAACAATTCCATGTTCCCGGCATCCGGCGCCTGGCAATTGAAAACATAATGCCCAAAAGGGCTTTGGCCAAGCACTTCGCTCAAGCGCCCAAAGTCCGGCAGGGACAAACCCAAGCCACCGTGATCACGCGCCACCTGCGGCAGCCACCAGCCCCGGTTGCGGACCTTTTGGCGGAGCACGTCAAGTTCGGGCTCCAGCTCCGCGAAGTCGTGGAGCGAACGCAGTCGCCCTTCGACCGAAAAAAGCTCTTGTTGCACAAAAGCGCGGGCCTCCGACAACAGCGAAGCCAACGCTTCCGTGGACAGACTGCTGCCAGGACCGGGATGCGCGCTCATCAGTAGGTGGCGCTTTCCTCCACGCGCTTGGCCAGCGATGCCGGAGGGTTGAAGCGGTCGCCGTAGTGCTCGGCCAGTTGGCGTGCGCGCTCCAAAAATTCTGCCGGACCGTACTGATTGATAAATTGAAGGGTACCGCCGCTCCAGGGCGCAAATCCCCAGCCAAAGATGGACCCGATGTTGGCATCGGCCGAACTGGTCAACACGCCTTCATCCAGGCAGCGCACAGTCTCCAGCGCCTGGGCAAACAGCATGCGATCCACCATTTCCTGCTGCGAAAGGGTTGCCGCTGGCGGGAAGGCTTGGCGAAGCCCGGTCCATAAGTGTTTTTCTTGTCCTTGCGGATACTCATAAAATCCGCCGCCATATGCGCGGCCCTTGCGGTCGTACTGCTCCACCATAGTGGTTAATACCTTGAACCCGGGGTGATTGCCCACGCGCAGCGCTGCCGTATCGCCATCTGCTATGGTCTGGCGGCTGATGTCGTAGGCGAGTTTGAGGCTCACTTCGTCCATTAAGGCTAGCGGTCCCACCGGCATACCCGCCTGCCGACCGGCCATTTCAATGGCCCGGGGGTGTTGGCCCTCGCCGAGCAGCGCCAGCCCTTCGTTGGTGTAGGTAGAAAACACGCGAGAGGTGTAGAAACCGCGGCTGTCGTTGACCACAATCGGCGTCTTGCCGATAGCCAGCACAAAATCAAACGCTTTTGCCAGGGTCTTGTCATCCGTTTGCTTGCCGCGGATGATTTCCACCAGTTTCATTTTATCCACCGGCGAAAAGAAATGCAGGCCAATGAATTGCGAAGGGCGTTTGGAGCGCTCCGCGAGCCCGGTGATGGGCAGCGTGGAGGTGTTGGAAGCAAAAACGGCGGTCGCGCTGAGTACAGCTTCCGCTTGGCCAGTAACCTTGGCCTTCAATTCGCGGTCCTCAAAAACCGCCTCGATGACCAGATCGCAATCCGCCAAATCTGCGGCGTTGCCGGTGGCCAAAATGCGGTCCAGAATTTCCTGGCGCTTCTCCGGGGTGCTTCGCCCCCGCGAAACCTGCTTGTCCAGGATGGCCTGGATGCGGGCCTTGCCCTTATCCGCTGCGTCCTGGCTGGCGTCTTTCAGTACCACCTGCATGCCCGCCCGGGCACTCTCATAGGCGATGCCATGGCCCATCATGCCTGCACCCAAAACGCCCACTTTGCTGGTGGTCTGGCGCTCAATGCCGACAGGACGGCTTTGCCCCTTGTTGATGTCATTGAGCTGAAACCAAAACGTATGGATCATGTTTTTGGCCACTTTTCCGGTAGCCAAATGGGCGAAATAGCGCGATTCAATGCGCGACGCTGTGTCGAAATCAACCGTTGCGCCTTCAACGGCGACGGCCATGATGGCTTCCGGCGCCGGGTAGTTGTTGTAGGTTTCCTTGGTCAAAAGCGCGGGCATAGCCGGGATGCGCTGCAAAATGGCCGGGCTGCGCGGATCGCCCCCAGGCAAGCGGTAGCCTTTGCGATCCCAAGGCTGGCTGGGCTCGGGCTTGCTCAAAATCCAGGCCTTTGCCTGAGCCATCAGCGCTTTAGGGTCTGGCGCCAGCTCGTCGACAAAGCCCGCTTTGACGGCGGCATCTGCCGGCATTTGTTTGCCTTGCATCAGGTAAGGGGCAGCGGCTTCCAAACCGAGCATGCGCACCGCGCGCGTCACGCCCCCACCCCCCGGCAGCAACCCGAGCGTCACTTCCGGAAAGCCGATCTTGACCGAGCGATCGTTCCACGCAATACGGCGGTGACAAGCCAGCGCCAACTCCAATCCCCCCCCCAGCGCGGCGCCGTTAATGGCGGCCACCACGGGCACACCGCAGGTTTCCAGCAGGCGAAGTCCCTTTTTGAGCTGTTCGCCCATTTGAAAGGCTTCGGCCGGATCGGTCAGGCTGTAGAGGTGCTCCAAATCGCCACCGGCCAAGAACGTCTTTTTGGCGGACGTAAGCACGACACCTTTCAGCCCGTTGGCTTTGGCGGCCTGAATCTGCTCCAGGGTCCAGGCCAAGGCTTCGCCAAACTCGGCGTTGATGACATTGGCGGAGCGGCCCGGCATGTCCATGGTCACCACGGCAATGCCGTCGGAGTCAAGTTCAAAGCGAAAGGCCGTTGCGGCCGTTGCAGAAGCATCCATTTGAGAAAGGAGAAAATGAAAAATAGAAAATGTTATGCTGCCAAAAACCGAATCGGGCATTTATGGCATTGCGCTAAACCCGCTCAACGATGGTAGCAATGCCCATGCCGCCGCCAACACAAAGCGTAATCAAACCTGTTTGGAGGTCGCGGCGCTCTAATTCATCCAGCAGGGTCCCGAGCAAAACAGCGCCAGTGGCACCGAGCGGGTGGCCCATGGCAATCGCGCCACCGTTGACGTTGATTCGGTCCAGATCGGCAATGCCCATCTCCCGCATGAATTTGAGCACAACGGCGGAAAAGGCCTCGTTGACTTCGAACAAATCAATGTCCTTGATCGTCATGCCGGCGAGCTTGAGCGCTTTGCGGGTAGCGGGCGCTGGCCCGGTTAACATGATCGTGGGTTCGGTGCCTACCAGCGCAGCCGCTTTGATGACAGCACGTGGTCGCAGGTTCAACTCCTCTCCTTTTGATTTGGAACCGATCAGCACCAGCGCTGCACCATCTACAATGCCGGAAGAATTTCCCGCCGTGTGAACATGGTCGATTCGCTCCACAGTGGGGTAGCGCTGCATGGCTACTGCGTCAAAGCCGCCCATTTCGCCCATGATGGCGAAGGCCGGATTCAGGGTTCCCAGCGCATCCGCGGTGGTGCCGCCGCGTATAGTTTCGTCGCGGTCCAGTACGGTAATGCCGTTGAGATCGCGCACCGGTTGCAAACTGCGGAAATGCCCGTCGGCGGCAGCAGCGGCGGCCAGGTTTTGAGAGCGCGCTCCAAACTCGTCTACATCGCGTCGGCTGAATCCCTCTATCGTTGCAATCAGGTCGGCTCCAATTCCCTGGGGAACAAACCCCAGTTCGCGGTTCACATTGGGATCTGCGTACATGGCACCACCGTCGGCCCCCATAGGGAGCCGCGACATGGACTCCACCCCGCCGGCCACGACCAAATGCTCCCAGCCGGAGCGCACTTTGGCGGCGGCCAGATTAATGGTTTCCAATCCTGAAGCGCAAAAACGGTTGATCTGCATGCCCGGCACATCCATGTCCCAGCCTGCGTACAGCGCCGCGGTACGCGCGATGTTTCCGCCTTGTTCCATAACCGGGGTAACGCAACCCAGCACCACATCATCCACTTGTGCGGTATCCAGTTGGTTGCGGTCGCGCAAGGCCACAAAAAGGGTCTTTAACAAATCAACGGGCTGCACTTCGTGCAGCGATCCGTCTTTTTTGCCCTTGCCCCGGGGGGTTCGGACGGCATCAAAAACGTAAGCTCGGTTGGGCATAATGAGAGGAAAGTTGGAAGGCCGTAAGTTACGCTGAATATCCTTTTTTGGCGCATCAGCCCAGCAGGTACAATCCAAAGACCACCAGCAGAAAGTAGGGAACAAGCGCAGCCGCCCCAGCGTAATCTTTGGCGATGCGCTGGCCGAAAAACAACATCACCAAAGAAGTCGCTGCCAGGATGAATCCCCACCACATCCAGGTGTAGCCAGCCCCCAAAAGCACCTGCACGACCCCAAAGGCTGAAAAGAGTCCTGCCGCCGTTTCGAACAGGGTCAAAAGCGGAAGCAGCACCGGGACCGTTCCCCCGAGCGGCGACTTCGCAAAATGCTCTTTGAGCCAGGAGAGGTTGCCGGAATAATCCAGCACCTTATCTAAGCCGGATTGCAGGAAAAGGATGGCCAGAAAAACCGCAACAAAGACCAAGGTCAAGCTCCGGGCATCCAAGCCAAGGCCGCTGAATAAGGTGGGTAGCGTTGTATCCATGGCGCTAAACTAAAGGGGAATCCCAGAAACAGCATGGGCTGCCTTTGGTCCCGGCCGTGATTCGCGCCTGCCCACGGCTAATCGGTGTCTTCCTCTGTGTTAGAAAACCTGCTGCGGGGCCGAGCGCTCCTCTTACCCTGATTGCTGTTGCCCGGTTTGGGAGGCTTGACAGAGATCTGCTTAGGGAGCGTTGGCCCTTCGCCCTCTTCGCGGAATTGCAAAATCAAATCATGGATTCTCGTATACACATGATTGGAGCCAATGACCATGTCCAGGTTGTTTTTGTACAGTTTATCCCGGACTGGTCCGTTCAACCCAATAAAGCGCAGGCGAATGCCCTGAAGGCTCAATTCGCGCTCCATCACGCGAATCATGGCAACGGCCGTGGAATCGACGTCGCTAATGGCTACCCCATCCAGAATCACCAATTCTGCTTCAGGGCGAAGGGCCACTTCGCGCTCCACAACTTCGCGGATGTAATCCTGGTTGCCGAAAAAAAGCCGGGCATCGGGCCGGATAATCAAGACGCCCTCCTCTTCCTCGGCCTCTGGGAAACGATCGACGTTTTTATAAACCGTCGTGCTCGGCAAACGGCCCAACACGGCGTAATGAGGGCGCGAGCTGGAATACAACACCGCTGACAGCGACAACACCACCCCCACAACGATGCCGTTTTCCATGCCAAGCCACAAGGTGGTAACAAACGTTGCGATAAGCATCAGCAAATCGCGCATATCCGTGCGGTAAAGGTGGCGGGCAATGCGCCATTGAATCAGGTCGCCGACAGCGACCACGATAATGGCACCCAGCACGGCGAGCGGCAAATGATGCAGCCAGGGGGTAAGCAGCAGAACGGTCAGCAATACCATACCCACCGAAACCAGCGCGGAGACGCCCGTATGAGCACCTGCCTGATGATTGACCGCAGTTCTGGCAAAGCTCCCCGCCACCGGAAAACTTTGAAACAACGACCCACCCAGGTTGGCCAGGCCTTGCGCAATGAGTTCCTGGTTAGGTTCCAACCGTTGCGGCCTGCTCTCAATGGGAATAGAACGGGCTACAGCATAAGAAATCACAAAGCCCATCAGGGAAATACTGAGAATGCTGGGCAGCAAAACGAGTAATTCCCCCTCTTCAAAAGGCGGTATGCCGGGAGCCGGAAATCCGCGGGGAATTACCCCAAGTACGGCCACGCCCCGACGCTCCAGATCCATGAGTACAGAACACACCATACCGTATGCTATGGCAAACAGTGCGCCTGGAAACCGGGGGAAGAAATATCGCGCTCCGAGCAACAGCATCAGGGTGCTCGCCCCCAATAGCACCGTCGGTCCGTGCATAGCTGGCAGCGAGCTGAACAGGTGAACAAGCCGCGCAGGAAATCCCATGCCATGTTGAGGACCCAAACCAAAGAGCGCACCGGTCTGTGTCAGCATGATGACCAGCGCGGAGGCCGTAGTGAATCCACTGAGAACTGGCGCAGAAAGAAAGTTGACCAAAAATCCCAGCCGAAAAAAACCGAGGGCAAATTGGAGCAGTCCCACCGCCATGGCCAAAATAAATGCCCAATGAATGTACTCCGGGGTTTGGGGCTCGGCCAACGGGCTGATACCGGCCAAAATCAACAGCGACAAAAGCGCGGCAGGTCCCATAGACAATTGGCGGGAGCTGCCCAAAAATGCATAAATCAACAGCGGAAAAACAGCGGTATAAAGGCCGTAAACCGGCGGCAAACCCGCCAGCATAGCATAAGCCATGGCCTGGGGAATAAGCACGACGCCTACCGTGAGGCCTGCCTGCAAATCACCTTTAAAGATCAGGCGATTGTAATGCCGCAGATCCTGAATCAGGGGAGGTGTGGGAATTCGAAACATGCCTGGCCGTTGCCCAAAGGTACAGTCTTCAACAGAGTTGCCGGGGGGGCTTGCGTTCAGAACAAGCCGAGTTGGCGGCCGTGCACCCGCACAAACAGCGAGGTATCCAAAGGCGGGATGTCACCCTGGGGGAAATGGCGTTTCCGGGATTGAGCAAACAATGCGCGGATACTGTCCGCGATGGGCCCTTCGCCCCGCATTCTGACCCCAAACCTCGAGTCTGTTAATTGACCACCGTGCGTCTCGCGAATCAGCGCCAGAATTTTGGCCGCGCGATCCGGGTAATGCTGTTGCAACCAGTTTTGAAAGATTTCCGCTACCTCTCCGTTCAGGCGCACCAATTGCATGCCGGCAGATTGCGCTCCTGCAGCAGCGGCTTTTTCCAGAATGTTGGGAATTTCTTCTGCGTTGAGGCCCGGGATAACCGGCGCGAGCATGAGGCCTGCGGGAACACCCGCCGAAGAGAGTTGCCGGAGTACGTCGAGTCGCTTTGCGGCGGAAGCTGTTCGGGGCTCCATGCGGCGGCGCAGCGATTCCCGGAGTGTGGTGATGGAGATAAAGACCCGCACCAGATTAAGTTGGCTAAGCTCCATTAACAAATCCAGGTCGCGGAGAATCAAGCTGTTTTTGGTGATGATGCCCACCGGGTGCCGGTAGCGAAGAAAGACCTCCAGCATCGCTCGGGTGAGCCGAAATTTTCGCTCTGCAGGTTGATAACAATCCGTATTGCCGGACAGCACAATTGGTTTGGGCTCCCAGCCAGGTTGACGGAGCTGTTGCTCCAACAATACGGCAGCGTCTTCCTTGACTAAAATGGTCCGCTCAAAGTCTAATCCGGGACTGTAACCCCAGTAGGCATGGGTGGGACGCGCATAACAATAGGCACAACCATGCTCGCAGCCTTGGTAGGGGTTTGCGGAAAAAGCCATCCCAACATCCGGGCTTTTTACTTCATTAACAATGGTCTTGGCATTCTCCTTCAAAAAAGTGGTCCGGCTCGCTTCTTCCGGTAATTCATCCAGGCCCTCCACTTCCTCCCGTACCAGCTCTTGGGTCAGAAAGCGGTTGCTCGGGTTGTAGGATGCTCCGCGGCCAGGCCAATTGCCCTTGTCTTTTGAACCCCGCTCCTTGGATATGGTTGGGTTTACCGGTTTAGCTTGAGCCCTTGACAGGCTTTCTGTATGACCGTTTGTCTGACCG
>CAYSDI010000022.1:22857-38478 GCA_964429745.1 uncultured Chitinophagales bacterium
TTTGTCTTAAGTTCTGTCTGACCGTTTGTCTTAAGTTCTGTCTGACCGTTTGTCTTAAGTTCTGTCTGACCGTTTGTCTGATGGTGTCGCTTACCCTCGTCGCTGGCCGCTGGCTTACCCTGTTTCCCCGTTTTGCCCTTATTTTCCCGCATTGGCCAAAAATATTAGCCAATTATTTGGAATTGGGTCTTTTTGCTAATAATTTTGACAAGCCAGGTAAAAAAATCCGCCAACCTCGCGGCATCTGGTCGAAATGCGTCCGTACACTTGAGCGGCTTTGGTCCTAATGCTCGCAAGGGCTTCGCATTTTGCAACTCGGGTTCGGATCTTGCAAGCAAGCGATAACTACTTGACCTTCAGGCTTTTTCTTTAGCCGTTCTCTGAAACACTGGTACTGTCTGCCTCCTTTTCCAGCAGGGCGTAGAACATTTCCCCTCCCCCCTCATTAGATATGGTGATGGAAACGGCCACCCATCCCCTTCCGGCATAATTGTTGATGTCTATTTCAAGCCTGCTGTGGCTGACTGCGCGAATGACCTTGTATGTTTTCATCGGGTTAACCGTTAAGTCGCCAAGGTAGGTAAGGACGACGCCTTCGTCATACTTTTTACCCTACTGTCCTCGTTAATAGTCAGTCTTGGACGATTGGGCCGAAACCAAACGATCGTTTGTTTGTTTAAATTGACAATCAAGGATTTAGACCAACTTCTGCGTTCAAAATAGGCCGGCCTACCGGCGGTCAAAATGTTAAACAACGTTAAATAAACACATTCTGCACAACACATGAACTAATTAGAGCATTGAAAGGTTATTAAATTACCTCCATCAGCGCAGCGAAAGAAAAGTTGGTGACTTCTCCCTTAAAAGATCACTCAGCTCTCTTCGAAGCGGCAGGGATAACCTCAAATGCTGGCCGATTTACCATTCAGCCATTTTTAGGCCTCCCTTTCGATTAACTGGATTACCGAACCGAGTTTTAGCATGAGAAATCTTAAAATCACCAAACAAATTACCAACAGGGCCGGCAAGTCTATGGAGATATACCTCAAAGACGTGTCGCGCGAACCTATGGTAAGCCCCCAGGAAGAGGTGGAATTATCCCGCCTTATACAGGCAGGGGACAAAGAAGCCCTGCGCCGGCTGATCAACGGGAACCTCCGTTTCGTGATCAGCGTGGCCAAGCAATACCAGCATACAGGCATTCCATTGGAAGACCTGATCAACGAAGGCAACATTGGGTTGATCACCGCAGCCAAGCGTTTTGATGCTACCCGAGGCTTTAAGTTCATTTCCTACGCCGTGTGGTGGATTCGCCAGAGCATCCTCAAGGCTATCTCGGAGAAATCCCGGAGAATCAGGGTGCCCGCCAACAAAACCCGGGATACCCGGTCCATCGCAGAAGCTGCGATGAGCATTGAGCAGCATCAGGAACGCACCGCCAGCCCCGAGGAAATCGCAGAGATCTTGGGCATGGACGTGCGCGACGTCAAGCAACTGCTCCAGTACACGCAGAAAGAGTTAAGCATTGATTCTGCCATCAACTCGGACGACGATGCTCGCAGTATGCTGGATGTGATGGTGGATGATAGCAGCCCGAACCCGGAACTGCAATTGTTGGATTATTCGCTGACTCAGGAAATTGACCAGGCACTGGCCCAAATTGACCAGAAAGACGCCTACATCTTGAGTTTGTTCTACGGATTGAAGGACAACTACCCCAAAACCTTGGCCGACATTGGCAAAAAACTCGGTATCAGCAGCGAAAGTGTCCGCAAACGCCGGGATCGCGCGCTGCGCAACCTGAAGCGCCAAGCCAAAGATGACCTTAAGTCTTACTTGTAAGACTAAGTTATCAGATCGGCTTGTACGATTATCGACTTAGTTCTTTCAACTCAGGTCGTCCGCGCATATCGGCAGACCACTTCTCACCACTTTTCAGCCGCCGGTTCTCCCCAGGACCGGCGGTTGTTTTTGCCCCAACCCCTCCAGGCTGGAAAACAAGGCCATTAGA
This sequence comes from uncultured Chitinophagales bacterium, assembly GCA_964429745.1. GTDB lineage: Bacteria > Bacteroidota > Bacteroidia > Chitinophagales > BACL12 > WGOA01. The sequence goes on from CAYSDI010000022.1 coordinate 24,869, forward strand.
AAACTAATTTTTTGAAAAAAAACGTCAAAAATTTTGCTCTTCCCAAGATTGAGTTAACTTAGCTACGCTCGTCGCTTGAAGAATTCATTTCTTAAAGCTTCGAAAACTATTTGAGGTGGAGGTTATGATATGACTGTATAGCATATTTAACCGGGAGGCGGGTTCATCCCGCCTTTTTTTATGCCCATAACTCAACGAAATGGACTTCACCCCTTACCGAACAATCTTTCAGCGCGCCGCCGATCAACTGGACCAAAAGCAGCTTCGTGCCAGGCACCTGGAAACTGCGGTTGTTGAAATCCTGGATTCAGTTGCGTTAAAACTTTACAAAAAGTCCTGGGCCAACCCTTCACCTGATGTGTTATCGGAAGCTACCAGAATCTTTTTTTCTGTCTGGTTAACCGAATCATCCATAAAAAACCAACGCCTGCACTACAACATCCATGCTCTTAAACTGCGGCACCTTCCGGGCTACCACATTCAAAGCAGGAAATTTGCAGCGGCCTTTCGAGCGCGTTTTAAGGCAGTTCAGCACCATTGGCCAAAAGTCGAGGTCAACTGCGGTCCCTTAACCTTAATGGAAGGATTCCCTTTGAACAAGACGGGCTCCAACTGGAGTTGTTTGTGCTCGCCCGGCTTTTTATGCAGACAGACCACCTGGTTGACCTTACCTTAAACGAGTACGTGTAAAATAAAGAGGACTTTTCACCTGAATGACCCGCCCTTGTCTGGTGCGTTCAGGTCAGGTGGGTTTCTTTTTAGGGCTATTGGAGCACCAGTCGGGCGATATCCTGAAACAACAGCTCCACCCCTTCGCCTGTTCGGGCGCTGATCCAGGCATCCGGATTCAACTGAGCCCTGCGAAATTGCTCAACGATTGCGTCCCTTTCCACCAAATCCAGTTTATTGGCGGCTAAAATGACAGGAACCGCAGGAAGTTTGTTGGCCATTTCGGCTATTTGATCCTTTAGCCCCAGCCAACTGACCGGCCGGCTCAGGTCAGCTAACCAAATAACCGCGTGCGCCCCGGAAAAAAAAGCGCTGGATCCTTCCCGCTCCAGAGCCAGGTCGCCAAAGTCCCAAATGGAGAGATTTACCCCCAAATTAACCAGGAGACCAGGGTCTTCCAGGAGGAGCAGTTTTTTGGCAATACAAACCTGGGCCGTGGCCACATAGGCTTCTGAGAAGTGATTGTTGACAAAACGCTGGACCAAAGCGGTCTTTCCAGTGGCAAATCCACCAGCCAGGATGACCTTTTTTTGAATCGATTTTGTTGCTTTCATTGACCCAGGTACTTGCACCACCTGCGCGGATAATGGCATTTTGCCATTCCCTTGAAAAAGTATACGTTTGCTCTTAGCCCAAACATGTCAGGGCACAGGTATTCAGGCAACAAGATGGGTAAGAAAATATGAAGACCAAAAGAAATGGCCTGGTTCAAATATTATTAGTAGAAGACAATCCCGGGGACATTCGGCTGACGCAAGAAGCACTTAAAGAAGGCAACCTTCCCAATATCCTGCATGTGGTTAAGGATGGAGTGGAAGCAGTGGCTTTTTTGAGGCAGGAACGCGAATATGCTGATAAACCCCGGCCTGATTTGATTTTACTGGATCTGAACCTCCCTAAAAAAGACGGCCGGGAAGTCCTGGCCGAAATCAAGGAAGACGAAAAACTGAAGCATATCCCGGTAGTCGTCCTCACAACCTCGGATGCGGAGCAGGACATCATAAAAGTGTACAAGTTGCACGCCAATTGCTTTATCACCAAACCAGTTGACCTGGACGAATTCATGATGGTTGTCCGAAGAATTGAGGAATTTTGGTTTAGCATTGTTCAGTTGCCTCCTAACTCCCTTTGATGCAAGACGTTCCGGCACCTGCCAAAGTCCTTACCCGGGTTCTGTTGATTGAAGATAATCCGGCGGATGCCCGGCTGGTTGAAATCTTCCTTCGCGAATCCACCCTGCTGGACTGCCAAATCACCCGAGCGGACGAGTTGCAGTCGGGTTTAGAGAAACTGGAAGAAGGCGAGTTCGACGTCATTTTGCTGGACCTGACCCTACCGGACAGCCAGGGGTTCAGTACGGTCAAAACCATGATCGAAGAGTTCCCGGAATACACCATTATTGTGATGACTGGACTCGAAGATGAAAATCTGGCGCTAAACTCTGTTAAAGCCGGTGCCCAGGATTTCATCGTCAAAGGAAAGTTCGATGCCAATCTCCTCAGCCGAACCATAAGTTATGCTATTGAGCGACACTCGTTGACCAAACGGATCGAGGACTATGCACGCACCATTAAAGAGAACGAACGGCGCCTGATCGAAGCTCAAAATATGGCTCGTATTGGCAACTGGGAGCTCGACATTATCACCAGCAAAATGTTCTGGTCAGAAGAAGTGTTCCGCATCCTCGGCTATGGTGAAAAGCGCTTTGAGCCCACGTTAAATGCCTACTTGGCCGACGTGATAAACGAAGATGCCGAACGCGTGCGGACAGAGATTAACCGAAGCATGGAAAAAGGCGCCCAGTTTCAACTGGAGTATCGCTTGAAATTGGCGGACGGCACCATAAAAACGGTCGCCAACCAGGGGCAGATCAAGATGAGCCAGAAAAGCGGGAGCATCGTCCTGGTGGGAACTATCCAGGATATTTCATCGCTCCGAGGCCAGAGTCCGGCAGGATTATCCCCTGCCTTTAAGGGCAGTGCTGACACCTTAGCGGAAAAGCTTCGCCGCACTGGGTTGAAAGCCGATCAGGAGAAGGTCCTGGATCAGTTGCAAGACCTTTGGAATCGCTGAGGTGCTGTGACCCTGTTTTAGCGGGCTAACCTTTGCTGAAAGAGGAGGTGCTGTTCCTCTTTAAATAGACCGCGTTACACTGCCTTGTTCGGTATTGGTCGGTGTGCCGGCCTTGAGGCGATTGAGCACTTTCTGCCAGAGCGTCTCGTATGGGATGACCTCCCAGTCCTGCACTTCGTTGCCCTCCTGCTCTGCGTACTCCACCATTTTGCGGTAGTATTTAACAGCCATGTGCTTGGTCCGGTCGTACTTGAAGTCTTCCTTCTCCATGACCAACAGCATTTTAATGAAGCAGGAACTGCGGAAGCTTTCGTCTTTGCGCAAGTAGCGGCTGCAATAGACGTTCAACGCTTCGGAGCGGTTGATGATGGCGTCGTATTCTCCCTTCTCCAAGAGGTAGAGCACCTGGATGATGAGGATAGAAACGTTGAACCCTTTTTTGTCTTTGGTAAAGTTTGGCACCTCGTTGAGGAAACGCAGAAGGCGGAATTTGCGCTTCTTGTTGTTCTGAAGCAGGCTGCGGTCCAGGCCTTCGGTTTCAAAAATATAGTTGAGGTAGGCTTCAAAAATTTTCCACTTTTCCTGCCGATTCTCTGATGTATAAGGAAAGCGCGGGTGGTTGACCACTTTGAAGTAGATTCCGGCAGCGTTGATGTAGTTCTCAGTGTGCATGGCCAGGAGGAAGTAGTACTCCAGGAATACAAACCAGGCATTTTTGCCTTCTTCAAAGAGCTGCAAGCAACGCTCAGCATTCTCCTTGCCCTGCTCGTAGTCGCGCAATTGCACGTAGCAATTGAGCTTGATCAAGGCGATATGAGCCAGGTTCTTTTGCTGGTTGAAGGGCGGGTTATCAGCCAGGTACTTTTCTGCGCGCTCGCAGACCTGCACCGTCCCGGCAAAGTCTCCGCGGATCTGGCGGGAGAGAATTCCGATTTGGTAGAAATACCAATGCAACTGGTAGGAGTTGTTAGATTCCGCCAGGATTTGAACTTCTGCGAGGTATTGATCCGCAACGGTAGCGAGCTCAACCTTAACCGCCACCGAGTTGGCAAACTGAATGGTGAGCCGCTGGTACAATTCTTCTGCGCGCATTTCGGCCAGAAGGTTGGTCTGCGCTTGGTTGGCAATCTTACATAACTCTTCATACTCCCGCTCCTCGCCTTCCAAGCTGGCGTGGTTCATCAGAATGCGGGCGCAACTCAGGACCATGTCGCTGAAACGATGCTCCTGGGCCACATTCATGATCTTGCTGGTCATTTTAATGGCCGATTGCCGGGCTCCGTTGCCCAACAAAATGCGCACCAGCGCCCAATTCTTGTTACAAGTGTAATGGGCTCGGTGGTAACCGGAGAATGACGGGTCGTTTGCGTCCAGAAAAAACAGGGTGTTAAGCAAACGCTTGCTAAACCTGCTTTTTAGCTGGCGGTACTTGTCATCGAGCGGCGTAGTGGCGTACAGGAATTCAGCGGCCTCTTCATCAGTAGTGAATTTCTCAGATACCAGGCCATCGTAGAACTCATTGAACTTGCTGTCTTTCTTGTTCAGCAAACTTTTATCGAAGATCTCAATCTTGCTGACCCTTTTCTTGGTCACAATTTTACTGATCTCAATTAAATTCTTCATGTGAAACCGCGCTTAAGTTCTGATAATCAAGTAGATGTCAATAAATTCTTATGCATTCAAGACCTGATAACCGCATAAATCTTGTCACAAAGATAGACCCAAACAACAGGAAGCGCAAGGGCCAGTTTTAGCTAAAAAACGCTGGAAGGCCTGTAAAACTTGAGTTTCCTGGTTCAGAAAGGTTTTGAACAACAAAACGGGTCATCGGTCACTTAATACGGAGCTCATGCATGAAAGTTTCAGGAGCTATGTGGAGGATTTAACCAGATTGGGGCAAAGCAAAAGAAGGCTTGTACGAATTAAATGTGTCACCATCGGAGATAGACTGTAACCTCTTGCCCTCATTTACCGAATACATTGCCTACAGTCATTGATTGCTTCAAAACAAGATTATCTATGGAACGCATGCTCTACTCTCTCCTCTTTGCTCTTGGGTTTCGCAACATCGTCATTATTGACATGGACGAACTCTGAAACACTTTGCCCGCGGTTGGCGCAGGCTACCCCATCAGGCTGCACCAGCCGCTCCAGCGGCAATCTGCATGTTGTTTTTTTCGTGAGTTTATTGGTTCGTACCCGTTTAAAACGAAGGGCGCTCTGTATAGAGCGCCCTTCGTTTTAGTACCAGCATCGCTAAAAATACCAAATGCTGCGTTATGCCCATTTTTTAACATTCTCATTTACTGCCAGTAAACTGAAGTGTTAAAAAATGAGCACGACTTTTCTCTGGGGTTACTAGCGATGCCCTTGCAGGAGTAAAGGCTTTGGCTCACGCCACCACCTTCAATTTGGCGATCTTCTCCTTGTTCAACTTGGATTCTACGTAGTCACGGGTCAGGTGAAAAACCTTTACGTCCGGCTGCGAAGGCAGTTCGAACATAGCGTCCACCATAACAGCCTCACAAATGGAGCGCAAACCGCGCGCACCAAGTTGAAATTCCATTGCTTTTTCCACCAGAAAGTCAATGACGTCTTCGTCCAGCGTCAAGGCAATGCCTTCAATTTCAAACAGCTTTTTGTACTGTTTAATCAAGGCATTCTTGGGCAGGGTTAAAATGGCCCTAAGTGCTTCTTCATCCAATGGCTCCAGGTAACTAAGCACCGGCATGCGGCCAATGAGTTCCGGAATGAGGCCGAAACTGCGCAAGTCCATAGGACTGACGTAGCGAAGCAGGTCTCCGGACTCAATGTGCACTTGGTCATCCGGTGCACGGAAGCCAATGGCCAGCTGTTTGTGGGTGCGCCGGCTGATGATCTTTTCAATGCCCGCGAAGGCACCTCCACAAATGAAGAGGATGTTTTGCGTATTGATTTTGATCATCTTTTGCTCCGGGTGCTTCCGCCCGCCTTGCGGAGGGACGAACACTTCGGTTCCTTCCAGCATCTTGAGCAGGGCCTGCTGAACCCCTTCGCCCGAAACATCGCGCGTAATGGAAGGGTTATCGCTTTTGCGGGCAATCTTGTCGATTTCGTCAATGTAGACGATGCCTTTCTCTGCGGAGGGAATGTCGTAGTTGCAGACTTGCAACAACCGGGTCAGAATACTCTCAACGTCTTCGCCCACATAGCCCGCTTCGGTGAAAACCGTTGCGTCCACAATAGCAAAGGGTACGTTCAGAAAACGGGCAATGGTCTTTGCGATAAGTGTTTTGCCAGTACCCGTCTCGCCTACCATGATGATGTTGGACTTTTCAATCTCAACGTCATCCGCCTTCTTTTGATTGAGGCGCTTGTAGTGGTTGTAAACCGCCACTGAAATGATCTTTTTGGCTTCGTCTTGTCCAATAACGTACTGGTCCAAAAATTCTTTGATGCTGGCGGGTTTCAGCGAATTGGGCATGCTGAACTTAGCAGAGGCTTCCGACTGGTTGAGCTCCTCGTCCACGATTTGCTGGGCTTGGGTAACACAACTTTCGCAGATGTGGCCATCAATGCCTGCAATCAGGATGAGGGTCTCGTCTTTGTCCCTTCCGCAGAAGGAACATTTGGACGTTTGCTTCCTCTTCATGGTGTCGTCTTTCATAACCTGTTCTACAGCTCGTTAATCGCGCTTGCTGCGTTCCAGCACTTCGTCAATCATACCATACTCCTTGGCTTCTTCGGAGCGCATCCAGTAGTCGCGGTCGGAGTCTTTCTCAACTCGCTTAACCGTCTGACCGCTGTGCTTGGCGATGATCTTGTACAACTCCTCTTTCAATTTGAGGATTTCTTTGAGGGTAATCTCCATGTCTGAAGCCTGGCCCTGAGCACCACCCAGAGGCTGGTGGATCATAACGCGGCTGTGGGGTAGGCCTGAGCGCTTGCCTGCGGTGCCGGCACAGAGCAAAACCGCTGCCATGGAAGCGGCCATACCCGTGCAAATGGTGGCCACGTCCGGACCGATGTACTGCATGGTATCATAGATTCCAAGTCCAGAGTACACCACGCCACCTGGGCTATTGATGTAAATCTGCACATCGCGTTTGGCGTCGACGGACTCCAGAAACAGCAACTGGGCCTGGATAACATTGGCTACGTAATCGTCAATCGGAAGGCCCAGGAAAATGATCCGATCCATCATCAAACGGCTGAACACGTCCAATGCCTGGACGTTTAGTTGGCGCTCTTCGATAATGTATGGGGTCATGGCACTAACCGGATGACCGCCGGTAGCCATGGTTACGTTGGAATACTTTTCCAGATGCATGCTGGAGAAGCCCAGGTGGCGGGTAGCGTACTTGACAAATTCGTTGGATTGGCTCATAGTAGATTAGAAATTCATATTGATTTTAGGAACACAGGTATTGCGGGAAAAAGTTCCGGCGCAAACTCACTCTTCGGAAGCCTGGTCTTCTGCCTTGAGGGATTTCTCGTAGTCCTCCAGACTGACCGGCTCATCGCTGATGGTTATGGCTTGTTGTAAAACGTGGAACACCCGGGCATCCAGAATGCCTGAATGAACCTTTTCAAGGTACTCCTTATCGTTCAGCAAACGGCCCACCAGACCGTTAAGATCCTCTTCATCCAGGCTTTCAAACGCAGTGCCGTAGTGACGGCGAACATCGGCTCTGACAGCGTCTTCAATCTCTTCGCGCGAAACCGATAGTCCGCTATCCGCGGCTACCTTGTTGTAAATTAACGACCACTTCAGGTTTCGGCGGAAAAACTTGAAATCTTCATCGACGAGAACGTCTCCTTCCTCCTTTTGGGTCTGTAACCATTTCTTCAAAAAGTCTTCTGGAAGCGGAATTTCGGTGGTGTCCAGCAAATGTTCTACCAACTTGTCATTGAAGGTTCGGTCCGTGCGCTGGTTGTACACCCGACCCAGTTCAGTGCGAATGATGCCGCGCGCTTCTTCTTCACTGTTTAGGGTTCCCTGGCCAAACACCTTGTCCAGAAACTCCTGGTTAACCTCGGCCGGGATGTTGCGCTTGATTCCGGTCAGTTCAGCCCGGAAAGCCTTTCCAACGCTTTCTACCTTTTCTTTTACGCCGAGCATGTAGCGCGCCACGGAGTCGTGTTCTCGTCCCAAAGCAGCAGGTAAGTCTGTGAAAATCAGAGTATTCCCCGCTTTCATGCCCAGTGCCTTTGCAGCCAGGTCGGCATCCACAATCATATCCTGATTGATGACGGCATCTTTCATGACCCCACCGGGTTTGGTCTCCCCCGCATCGTCCAACTCCACAAAGAGCAGGTAAAGCAAATCGCCAGCAGCTACTTCAGTCGCCTCTTTGAGGGTGCTGTGCTGGCGCAAAATGCGTTCCCATTCCTTGTCCACCATGGCCTCGTCGGGCATAACCCGCTGGCGCGTAATTTCGGTGGAAGGGCTGAGCGCCGGAATGCTAAATTCTGGCCGCAGCCCGAGTTCGTACGTGAATTTGTAGGCACCGGGAGCGTTAATGTCCAGGACGATGGTTTCATCTTCCAACGGCAGCGGCCTCGCCAGGATTTGAATCTTGTTTTCGTCCAGGTACTTGGTCAGGCTGTCGCGGACTAAGTTGTCCAATTGCTCGGCCAAAACCTGGTTGCCGTAGATTTTGCGAACCAGCGTTTTAGGGACCTTGCCAGGGCGAAACCCCTTTAACTGAACCTTGCGCCCCAGCTCGCGAAGGGAATCCTCCAATTTGGTTTCGTAATCCTCCCGGGCAACTTCAATGTGCACGAGGGTGCTGAGGTCACCTGTTTTTTGCTCCTGAATGTTCACGTTAGACGTACCGTTCTAATGAATGATGGCGGTTGTTGATGGCGAAAAGACCCCTTGAAATCAAAAGGGTTAGCTTTTCTTTTGCCGGGCAGCTAAACGGAGGGTCAGATTGTGCGGATGAAGGGACTCGAACCCCCACGGCCGAAGGCCACCAGATCCTAAATCTGGCGCGGCTACCATTACGCCACATCCGCATGAAATCTGCCCGCAATTAACTTGTACCTGCTGGAAAACCGTCCGGCGGCCAGCGCCGCGGATTGTTCCCCGCTTTGGAACCCGTACAATCGAGCGAAATTAGTCCTTTTGGACCAAAACCCGTATGGATTCCGGGTGCGCTGGACGCGGATGCCAAAGGTTGTGCTTATTTTAGGAAGGTGGGTAGTACTTTGTACCGAAAACGGTATCGTAACATTAAATAGTTACTTGCGTTAAAGCCACCTAAAAGCCTCATAATCAGCGTTGAGTACCATTACGTCTAAAAATTACTCCGAAGCGGAGTCCAGGCTTATTGCCCGCGAGTACCGCAATCTGCTGCGGGCATTTAAACCCGCTTTAAGCAAGACAGAAAAGAAGCTGGTTCGAACGGCCTTTGACATGTCCGTAGAGGCCCACGCCCAAATGAGGCGAAAATCGGGTGAGCCCTACATTCTGCACCCCATCTCCGTGGCTCAAATTACAGTCACGGAAATGGGTCTGGGGGCCACTGCCGCCATCTGCGCGCTGCTCCACGACGTGGTAGAAGACACCGAAATCAGTCTGGATGAGATTGAGCGGGAGTTTGGCAAAAAAACCGCGCGTATCGTTGATGGGTTGACCAAAGTGAACGCGGTTTTCGACCTGACCAGCACCGTTCAGGTGGAGACGTTCCGAAAGCTGCTCTTGTCGTTGGCAGATGATGTGCGGGTGATCCTGATCAAAATCGCGGACCGCCTGCACAACATGCGGACCATGGATTCCATGCCGCGCGACAAGCAATTAAAAATTGCGTCGGAAACCCAGTACCTCTACGCGCCCCTCGCCCACCGACTCGGTTTCTACGTCATCAAGTCGGAGTTGGAAGACTTGGCTATGAAGTTCCGGGATACGGAGGCCTACGAGGACATTCAAGACAAACTCAACGCCACCCGCCGCGAACGAACCCGCTACATCAACGAGTTCATAAAACCCATCCAGGCAATGCTCGAAAAAGAGCAGATTAAAGCCCGGGTTTTTGGCCGCCCCAAAAGCATTTTTTCCATTTGGAACAAGATGAAAACCACGGGGGTGACCTTTGAGGAGGTTTATGACATTTTCGCCATTCGAATTGTCATTGATAGCATGTATCAAAACGAGAAGTCCATCTGTTGGAAGGTGTACTCAATCGTTACTGACTTCTACCAGCCCAATCCTGATCGGCTCCGCGATTGGATCTCCAGCCCAAAAAGCAACGGTTACGAGAGCCTGCACACCACGGTCATGGGCCCAAAAGGCCGTTGGGTGGAAGTGCAGATCCGCACCGATCGAATGGACGAAATCGCCGACAAGGGTTTTGCTGCGCACTGGAAGTACAAAGAGGGCACCCAGGACCAGGCGCTGGATCGCTGGCTGCGCGACATTCGCGAATTGCTGAAGAACCCTTCGAACAATGCCCTGGATTTTCTGGACGAGTTCCAGATGAACCTGTACACCAATGAGATTTACGTGTTCACCCCCAAAGGCGACCTCAAAATCCTGCGCTCCGACGCTACCGCGCTGGATTTTGCCTTCAGTATCCACACAGACATTGGGACCCAGTGCATCGGGGCCAAAGTGAACCACAAACTCGTGCCAATCAGCCACGCGTTAAGCAATGGCGATCAGGTGGAAGTGATCACGTCAAAAAAGCAAAAGCCCAGCGAAGACTGGCTGAATTTCCTGGTTACCTCCAAAGCCAGAGCGGCAACCAAATCAGCCCTCAAGGTAGACAAGCGCAACCTGGCCGAGGAGGGCAAGGAGATGCTCAAACGCAAGTTTAAGCAGTTGGGTGCCCACTACGACGAGCACAACATAAACTTTCTTATCAAGCACTATCGCCATCCTTCAGCGATGGAGATGTTCGCCGATATTACGACCAAGCAGATCAAGCTACCGGACCTGAAGTTTTTCAATTTGGAAAACGGCCATTTGAGTGCTGTCCCGGTGGATAAGAGTGCGCCCAAGCCCGTTCTGCCTGAAAAAATTAGCACCAAAAAGCCCAAGGAAACAGAACTGTTGGTTTTTGAAGATTTCGACGGGCCGCTGCAATACCAATTCGCCCACTGTTGCAACCCCATTATCGGCGATGATGTCTTTGGCTTCGTAACGGTGGATGGCGTGGTTAAAGTGCACCGAACCAATTGCCCAAATGCCATCAACATGATGAGCAAGTACGGGTACCGCATTGTCAAAACGCGCTGGACCCGCCTGAAAGAAGTGGCCATTCCCATTGATATTTTCATTCGGGGTCTGGACGGCCTGGGACTGGTTCAGGCCATTACTTCCATTATTAGTGGCAAACACAAAATAAATATGCAATCGCTCAATATTGGAGCTACCGACGGCGTTTTTGAGGGCAAAATCCGCCTGGCTGTGCTGAGCACCGACCAACTCCGGGAGTTAATTGACGAGCTTAAGAAGGTGGAGGGGCTGATTAGCGTTGAGCGAATGGACGTTTCGTGAGGCATGGCTAAGTACCCAAGAAGTAACCAAGCCAAAAAAGTTGCGTAGACTACAATAGCCTTTCGCCCGAGCTATTATTGGCTGCCCCGGTATGGTGGGGCTGTCCATTAACCTGGTGCCGGCTGTATCTTTAACCCAGTCGGAACCGCCCTGTCCGGAATTTCTGGTCAAGGACCGATTAATCCCTATCTTTGATGGAGTACCAAATCCAGAAAACCGAGGACGTCCTGATCCTTTCGCTGAGGGGGCGGTTGTTGGGAGAGCACCAGACGATTCCGTTGTTGGAGGAAATTGAGGAAGAGATTACCATGGGCTTCGTGCACATTGTGGTTGATCTGAATGACCTCGACTTCATCAACAGTTCGGGCTTGAGTTTCCTGCTGACCGTGTTGACCAAAGTGCGAAAGCTGGACGGTGAAGTGATGCTCTGCAGCCTTAACCCGCTGCTGCAGCAACTCATGATCACCACCAAATTGAACGCTTTCTTCAACATCGCGCCCGATCGCATGACCGCGCTGGCGCATTTTGAACGGGAAAGGTCTTCCTCTTAAAGGCTATCGGAAATGATTGTAGATGTCCTGCTCGGTCTCCAGTGGGGAGATGAGGGCAAGGGAAAAGTGGTGGATTACCTCGCCGCAGACTATGATATGGTCGCGCGGTTTCAGGGAGGGCCGAATGCAGGCCATACACTGATTCTGGAAGGTGGCCACAAATACGTCCTTCACACCATTCCCTCGGGAATTTTCTTTCCGCAGACGCAAAACCTGATCGGCAACGGCGTGGTCGTGGATCCGCTTACGCTGGAACAGGAAATCCAGAAGCTGGAACAAGCCGGCCTGACCATTTCGCGCAACCTTTACATTGCCCGGAAAGCGCACCTGATCCTGCCCACGCACAAGATCCTGGATGCAGCCTCAGAACAGCACAAAGGCCAGGGCAAAATCGGCAGCACGCTGAAAGGCATCGGGCCCACGTACATGGACAAAACGGGGCGCAACGGCTTGCGTGTCGGCGATCTGGAAAGTCCTGACTTTGAAACCCGCTACGAAGAACTCAAGCAGAAGCACCTGCGGTTGCTGGAGCTCTACCCCTACGAATTTCAATTGGAACCGCTGGAAAAAGCCTGGTTCCAGAGCCTCGAACGCTTGCGTTCCCTGAATTTTGTAGACGGCGAATACTTCATCAACGACGCCCTTCGCGCAGGACGCCGGATTTTGGCTGAAGGGGCCCAGGGTTCCATGCTCGACATCGATTTTGGCACCTACCCCTTTGTGACCTCCTCCAGCACCATTTCCGCCGGCGTTTGCACCGGATTGGGCCTCTCGCCCCGCACCATTGGCGACGTGATCGGCATTTCAAAAGCGTACTGCACCCGCGTGGGTTCAGGTCCCTTTCCCACGGAAGAAGACAATGAAACGGGCGAAAGACTGCGCAAGGAAGGCGGCGAATTCGGCGCGACCACCGGCCGCCCACGCCGCTGCGGCTGGATAGACCTGCCCGCTCTTAAATACAGCATTTTGCTCAACGGCGTTACCCGCCTGGTCATCACCAAAGTGGACGTGCTCAATCATTTTGACGAGATCAAAGCGTGCACGGGCTACCGCCTTAATGGCGAAGTGACCGATAGGATGCCGTACAATTTGAACGAGACACTCCCGGAACCCGTTTACCGGTCTTTTCCGGGTTGGAATTGCTCCCTCAACGGCATTGAGCGCTACGAAGACCTGCCCGAAAACCTGCTGACCTACCTTCGCTTTATAGAGCAGGAGTTGGAGGTACCCGTGGTGATGATTTCGTCCGGGCCAGAGCGCGAACAATTGATTCGCAGGCAACTGGCCGATCTGACGGTTTCCCCGGCGCGATGAACCCAACCGATGGCATGTTTGATGCACTGCTGGCTGCCGCCCGCAACTTCCCGTATGCGTGCCTGTTGCACAGCAACCAAGCCCCTGGCCGCCACCGAGACTGGCTGGCCGCACTCGGGGCCCGGCGCGTTTACACCGGCGATCCTGAAGGGCTCGAAGCCTTTGCCGCAGCGGGTTCCGGCTGGTTGTTCGGCTACCTGACGTACGATCTGAAAAACACCCTTTGCCAGCCCGAGCGGTCAGTCGGGCGTTTAAGCTCGTTGTTGCCAGATAGAATCGGGTTTGCGGAGCTGTGCTGGTTTGAGCCCGAAGGGCTTGCCGTCTGCGAACAGGGCGTCGTGTCTTATCCGCTGGGCGGTGAGGCCTGGTTTCGGGAGAAGTTGGGGGCTGAGGCGGCTGGGGCGGCTGAGTCGGCTGAGTCGGCTGAGTCGGCTGGGGCGGCCGGGGCGGCTGGGGCGGCT
>CAYSDI010000023.1:0-38413 GCA_964429745.1 uncultured Chitinophagales bacterium
CATAAGGTTTATAAAGGACCGAAGTCCCGTTTTCACGGAAGGTGGTATTCTTAGCATAAATGATTCCGCCGTTACTAGCCGCATCAGACCCGAATGCAGCAGCAATCCCGCTAGTTGCATGTTCAATAATAGCATCTTCAAGGTAAAGTACCCCATGATCCGTGGAGTGACTTGGATATATGCCTGATAAAATCCCAACAAGACTACCCGGGTGGGGCGTGTCTTTATGACCTTTAACCTGTATGCCAGCCCATGCCTTTCCGCAAAGGTTGGTAATATTGGCACCAATGGCATCAAGCCGACCACCTTGGTTAATCACAACGCCTTTGCCCTCAGCCATATTGATGGTTACACCAGGCTGAATTGTTAACTTACCACCTGCGATGATATGAATGTCTGTGTAAACTGTCCTGCTGTCTGACCAGATTTCATTCCCAGAGATGCTAAGCACTTTAGGGCTTTGAGGCGGCGGCAGGGATGCTGTCCATATGCCGCGTCCAAATGTTGCTAAAGCTAGTTTTCCCTGGCAATAACCAATATCAAGATCCATCAACAAAGTCGATGGAAGGCCCTCAGCAAAACAGGTCCAAACCGTTGTGTTCTCACGCCAGTAAACACCTTTGTCTGTTGCAACAAATTGTCTGTTTACTGCACTCTCGTCAATAATAATCTTGCTGGTAAATGCGTACGGTAAGCCGGTTGCATCAGAGGTCCAGGTATTACCCCCATTTTCACTCTTCCAAACGGTCGGATGCCCAGAATTCTTATCGCTGAATTTAAAAGGCGAGTAATAGGTTATCCATAAGCGATCGTGGTTGTCTGGGTCAACGGAAATAGACGAAATCTTTGCTGCGATCCCAGGTGTTTGGGGGCTAACATCCACCCAACTTGATCCATTGTATCTAAACAAAGTTAGTATCCGATATCCGTTGTCGTTCCAGGTCGGCGCGTCTTCACCCGGACAATCAGCCACCTCGTTATGTCCATTATCACCGAGCCAATAGCCATCAGTAGCAACATATACCCGGTTTGCGTCACTATAAGATAACCCTATTGCCCGTATTGGATTGTAATGTGTTGTGTTACAGCTTGGTATAGGAGGCCCAAAGTCTGTCAATACAATTGGATTTATTGAGTGATTATACTTCGTTAATTGTCCGGTGGTTGCGCTCACAGTGGAAGCACCTACAAAAATATCCAATGCATTTAACGGCGAACTCTCAATGGGATAAAAGCCTTTCTTACTTAAAGCGATGGTTGCACCGTTTGGACTTCCTGTGCTTAAACCTCCGTCTAAGGATGCAATAAATTTGGGATTAAAGTAGTCGCCATGGTATACCGTGTTTTGGTAAAGCACATCGAGATCTCTGGAATGGCTCACATCATCACCATCGCCTCTCAAGGTTTGAAACCATCTTGTACCGTCGTAAACCAACGTTGCATTGTCTTGGGTTCCTCCTAAAACGCGTTTGCCTTGCTCCGACACGTCTATGGAGTAAAATTGCGAAATACTTAATCCGTCATTTGATTCGGTAAAATTCACGCCCCCATTTAAGCTTGTGTAAAACCCGCCATCTGTACCAGCATACACTACTGATCCATTAGTACCATTGTATATGGGTGTATATAGGGTTTTGATGTCATCGTGAACACTAGATACACTTCCTAAAAAAGTATACTCCAAAGTTGAACCGCTAATGGAAAACCGGCCTAGAGGCACCCCACCAAGTAGTGCAAAGGTAAAATCAGAGTTTACAGTTAAGCTATGTTTCCGACTCGATGAATAGCCTACGACTGTTTCTGAGGTTGTAGGAAGCAACTCCTGAACATCATCCAGTTCGTTTTTACTTAGATACAATTTATTTAAACTCAAGGTGCCCACTCCAGAGTTAACGCCAATCAAGATCCAGTCGTTTAAAGCACCACTTACCACATTCTTCTCAGGCGATACTGCCAATTGAATCATGGAATTTTCGTCCACTCCATTTATTGCGAAGTTTACAGGAGATGGTGTTTTATCAGTCCATGTAATTCCAAAATCGTTAGATCGATACAGTCTTCTACTGGATGCATAAACCACACTAGGTTTGAAAGGATGCTGTTCCAAATCCCAGAAGTAATTGTCACTCTCCAAGACGGGAGATAAAATCTTCGTCCAAACAATTCCCCCGTCCACCGAACGCAACATCACACCCATACGAGCAGGATCGTTTGTATCTTCCAGTGTTCTAACCGCTACCAATAAAATATTTGGATTAGTAGGATGTATTAATATTCTTGCAAACTGAATTTGATTGTTAAAAGGGCCAGGTGTTGGCGCCGCACCGTAGTTTAACAGCGGGCTGTTGTACGCAAGGACACTTGTCCAGTTTGTTCCGCCATCTGTTGATTTGTAGACTCCGCTGCCACTCATCCTGAAATTTATAGCGCTGCCGAAGAAACCTTCTCCCTGGCCTGTAGTTACATAGATTACATCTGAATTGATTGGATCGATAGCGATGTTCGATACACCTTTCCCGTCAAAATTGCTGGAGACAAGAACACTCTGTTGTGTGGTCGTATTATGCTTCCATAATCCACCTGATTCAGACCCTAAATACATAATACTACCATTAGATGGGTCTTCTGCAATTGCAATAACTCGCCCAATCCCTAAACTACTCTCTAACAAGCTTACACCCGGCCCAGCATCTGGCATACTGGTAGGTCCAAAAAGGTCCCATTCTCCTTCTGAACATTGCGCACGGATGTTCGCTGAAGTGGCCAAAAGCATACCAAACAGGTAGGCAATCACAATACCTCTCAACGTCAGGCTGAAAACAGGGACTTGGTAACGAATAATGAAAAAATTAAACCTTGACAGATACTTTATCACAATCAAATTTATAGATCCGCTTTTAAATACAAAAGAATTTTTATTTAATGCTGATGTGCGATTATCAAGAAAGAAATAATTGATATTATATTTATTTAGTAAAATAATACACTGTTTTACAAGTATCTAAAACCTAAATAATATTTAAGCTCTAATTAGTGCTCCATCTATTCTCAGAAAGAATCACTTAAATTTCTCCTGAAAATAACTCCCGGTTAAATTAATAATATAAGTTAGAAGCTACATAGTACAAGCTACTTTTGACACCCTCCTATCTTCTGGCAACCCGTACTAATCAGGTAGCTTCCGCAAGCTACACCGATTCAGGCCCACGTTGGCGGGCAGCGAGCAAATACAGCACAGCCATTCGTGTAATGACCCCATTCTGCACTTGGTCCAGAATGATGCTTTGGCCGGAATCGGCCACATCGCTGGTAATTTCTACCCCGCGGTTCATGGGTCCCGGGTGCAAAATCAGGATGTCCTTGCCCACTTCATCCAGGATTCTGCGATTGACGCCGTACACCATGGCGTATTCGCGCAAGCTGGGGAAGGAACGCAAAGCACTTCCCCCGCCCCCCTCCTCCATGCGCTCCAATTGAATACGAAGCACGTTGGCCACATCGCACCAAGCCAGGGCTTCGCGCAGGTTGTGGCTGACGTGCACGTTCAAGGTCTGCATGTGCCGGGGAATGAGGGTCGGAGGGCCGCACACCATGACTTCAGCCCCGAGTTTCTGCAAGCAGAATATGTTGCTGAGCGCCACGCGGCTGTGCTGGATATCGCCGATGATGACCACTTTCAAACCCGCCACCCGGCCCAGTCGCTCGCGGATGGAGTAGGCGTCTAAAATGGCCTGTGTGGGGTGCTCGTGCGTGCCGTCGCCGGCGTTGACCACTTGGGCATCAATGTGCTTGGCTAGAAAAACAGGCGCACCAGGGCTGGGATGCCGCATGACAACGATGTCAACCTTCATGGCCAAAATGTTGTTGACCGTGTCCAGCAGCGTTTCGCCCTTTTTGACGGAACTGGACGAAGCGGAGAAGTTAACCACATCAGCAGAGAGACGTTTCTCAGCCAATTCGAACGAAATGCGGGTGCGGGTAGAGTTCTCGAAAAACAGGTTGGCAATGGTCATGTCGCGGAGGCTGGGGACCCGTTTAATCGGGCGCGACAGCACTTCGCGGAACTGGTCGGAAAAGTGGAAAATCAAGTCCAGGTCGGCCGGCGTCAAATCGCGGATGCTGATCAGGTGGGGAACCGACAGGGTGCTTTTGTCCAGGCTGGGGGAACTCTGCGGGCTCATGGGGCAACAGCGTTTTGGGAAACGATCCAAACTTTGTCTTGACCCTCAGCTTCTGCCCACTCCACGCGCACCTGCTCCGATATGACGGCATCTACGGTCTGCCCGACGTAATCGGGCTGAATGGGCAGGTGCCGGCTGAGCCGCCGGTCGATGAGCACCAGCAATTCCACCCGAGCCGGCCGGCCGTAGTGCAAAAGTCCATCCATAGCAGCGCGAATGGTTCGGCCGGTGTAAAAAACATCGTCGATCAACACCACGTCTTTGCCCTCTACTAAAAAATCGATGCGGGTTTCAGCGGGTTTAAGCGGCATGTCCCGGCGCCGGAAATCATCGCGGTAAAACGTAGGGTCCAGGACGCCATACTGCCAATTGCGCTCTCCTGTCAGGCGAAGAAGCGTCTGGTCAACGCGCCGCGACAAATGGATGCCCCGGGGCTGGATGCCGATCAGGCAAGTATCGGCAAAACCGTCGTGGTTTTCAATCAATTGGTGGCAAAGCCGCTCCAGCACCAGTCCGAATTTCTGGCTGTCCAGAATAACGCGCGGTTCCACCATGGGCACAAAGGTACGCTGCGGCCTGAAATCCCAACCATAAACAGTGGACCCTGCTAATAACGCAGCGCAAAGGGCAACCTGGCCTGGATTTTGCCTTCCTGCACCCAGCGCAGCAACTCCGTTTGATCCTGTTGCATAGCACCCAACGGACCGTTCAACAGGAGCGCGGCCCCGCCAAGCGCTCCGGCCTGCATTTTTGGTGCTCGAGATTGCACCATAGTCAGGAACAATTCTTCAAACGGCGTCAGTTCGGTTTCCGGCCATTCTACCACCTGGTAATCCTGGCCGAGTCGGGCCAACTCTGCTGCTTTGCTTATGGCCAGCGAAAGGTTGCCCAAGGTATCCACCAACCCCCGCTCCAACGCTTGCGTCCCGGTCCAGATGCGTCCTTGGGCCACGGTCTCTACCGCTTCCAAACTCAGGCCACGACCGCGGGCTACGTGCTGCTTGAACGCTCCGTACGTGCTGTCCACTGCCCGCTGCAAAATGGCCCGCTGCCGCTCGGACACTGGCCTGATCACCGACGGAAAATCAGCCAGCTCCGCCGTTTTAACCGTGTCGCTGGTGATGCCCAGTTTGTCTTCCATCAGCCCTTGTAGGTTGGGAAGCAAAAGAAACACACCGATAGACCCAGTCAGGGTATTGGGTTGGGCCACAATGAAATCTGCCGGAGCGGAAATCTGGTACCCGGCAGAAGCCGCAAGATCGCCCATGGACACCACCAGCGTTTTGTCTTCGGCCAACAGGTATGCCTCGCGCCAGATCACGTCGCTGGCTGGCGCCACCCCTCCCGGCGAATTCACCCGCAGCACCACCGCCTTAATGTCCTTGTCCTCCCGGGCTTTGCGCAACAATTTGCTCAGGTCTTCAGACCCAATTCGCCCGGGACTGCTCAGGCCAAAACCGATATCGCCCTCCGCGTAAATCACCGCAATTTTGCTCTTGGCCTTGCTCTTGCCAGACGGAGCATCCACGCCCGCGTCCAGATATTTGCTCAACGTAACATAGGGTATCTTATCGTCCTGACCGAGGCTGAGTTTCTCGCGCATGAGCGCCTGAATTTCGTCCGGGTATTTGAGGCCGTCCACCAGGCCAATTTTTTGGGCATCCCGGGCGAAATAGCCCGTTAAACTATCCGCGGCCATTTGCAACACTGCGCGGTCCAGTTCTCTGCCCCGGCCAACCTGGTCCAGGTACTGAGACCAAACTTCGTCCATGAACTCGCGGAGCTGCTGGCGGTTTTCATCGCTCATCTTTTCCAGGCGGAAAGGCTCTGTGGCGCTCTTGTATTTGCCGTCGTAAAACACTTGCACTTCCACGCCCAGTTTTTCTAACGCCCGCGTATAAAAACTCAGGTCGGCGCTAAAGCCCTTGAAATCGACCATGCCAGTCGGGTGCAGGTACAACTCGCTCGCTGCACTGCCCAAGTAATAGGCGCGCTGGGTCATGTTCTGCCCGTAGCCGACCACAAACTTTCCGCTCTCTTTAAATCGATCCAGCGCCTGGAGCACTTCGCTCAGTTTAGTTAACCCGTTGGGGTTGAATTCCAGGTCCAGCAGAATGCCCTCAATCCGGTCGTCGGCGGCGGCCGCATCGATGGCGGCAACTACCTCATTCAGCCCGGTTGAGGCACTGAAGTCAAGGTTCAGGGGGTTGATGGCCGACGGCCAGCCGTTTAGCGATTGCTCGGGTATGCTGTAGTTCAGGTCAAGCCGGAGCACAGAGTTGCCCTTGATACCGTCTTCTTTTCCCCCGGCCAACACCAACGAGCCAAAGGTGACCAGGAAAAAAGCAAAGACTACGGCCAGCGCCAGGAAAAACCCGAAGGCTGCAGCCAGGATAGATTTGAAGAATGTCATCGCCGCAAAATTACACCAGGAAGCCCGGGTATGGCCAGACGCCTAAGCGCCAGGCAGCGGCTGGTTGATTACCCCCCCCACCCCCTCGCAACGCTGCTGGTCAACCCTTACTTTTGCACCCTTGGACGCTGCGCAACGCCAACTGACCCCGCTGTACCTGATGCTCGGCGGCAACCTGGGACCCAGGGAACGCAACCTTGCCCAGGCCCGCGATCTGGTGGAAACGCTCATCGGTCCGGTGGCCGCGGCATCTGCTTTGTACGAAACTGCCGCTTGGGGCGTCGTGGACCAGCCGGATTTTCTCAACCAGGCGCTGCTTGTACAGACCTTGCTGGAACCGCGCGAAGTATTGGCTTGCGCGCAGGCCATCGAAGCGTTTTTGGGTCGTCAACCCAGGCGGCATTGGGGGGAGCGCGAAATGGACGTGGACGTGCTTTTTTACGGCGATCTTGTGCTGGATGAGGCTAATCTTCGCATTCCCCATCCCCGATTGGCGTTGCGGCGTTTTGTTTTGGTTCCGCTGGCCGAAATTGCCCCGAACCTTCGCCACCCGGAAACCGGACGGACTGTAGCCGAATTGCTGGAGCAGTGCCCCGATGATTTGCCGGTTAAGCGGCTCGGGCAAGGCGGCCCTTCGCCCGAACAAAATGCCCACAATCCCAAAGAAAAACAGCCCTGAATTTTCCGCTGACCATGCACTACCAACTGATTACTGTAGAAGGCAATATCGGCGCCGGAAAAACCACGCTGGCCCACTATTTTGCCCGCGATTTCTCCGGCAAACTGATCCTGGAGCGCTTTGAAGACAACCCATTTTTGCCCAAGTTTTTCGAAGATTTCAAGCAAAATGCCTTTGCCACGGAGCTGTATTTCATGGCCGAGCGCTACCACCAGTTAAGCCGCGAAATGACCGAGCCGGAGCTTTTTCAGACCCGCGTGGTCATGGATTATCTGTTCACCAAAAGCCTCCTGTTTGCCAAAGCCAATTTGGACGAAGAAGAATTCACGCTGTTCCACAAGCTTTTCCACATCATCAATCCCCGCCTGCCCGAGCCGGAATTGATCTTGTACGTGCACTCGGACATCGACCGGCTCATGCACAACATTCGCGAGCGCGGCCGCGACTTTGAGCAGGGCGTTGACCCGGCCTACCTGGAGAAAATTCAGGCTAATTACTTTGCCTGGTTCCGCCAGAACCCACACCTGCGAATCCTGGTTATTGACAACAACGACGCCGATTACGTCCGCGATTCAGACGCCTACAATTGGTACAAGGACATCGCCAGCCGCCCATGGACCACAGGCTTGCACTTTCTTCGGGTCGGAGAAAGCGTTGAGGCACCTTAAAGAGGGTTTGTTGTGGGCGAAACAGGCGTCACGGGCTAAACGGCCCATCCGGGCGAAGGGCGAACGGTTTTATCCACAACGGCATTTTAAAGGCCGGATATTTAGGGCCAACATTTGCGGAATCGTTGTTGCCTAGTCCACAACGGCATTTCAAAAGGCCGGATATTTAGGGAACTGCGAAGGCTTGGCTAACTTCGCGGCCATGAAATTGCGCCTGAGGACGCTCTTACTGTTCACCTTCCTGGTTTCGGGAGCAGCCCTGCACGCCCAGCAGCGCGCAGAACTGTTCGGCACAGTGACCGATATCGAAACAGGCGAAACGCTCATCGGGGTCAACGTCTTCTTGCTGGGCACCACCAGCGGAGCCGCCAGCGACATAGACGGCACCTACCGGATTGTGGACATTAAAGGAGCGGAGTATACTGTTCAGGTCACCAGCATTGGCTACGAAAAGCAACTAATCACCGGCTACCGCATCGAGCCGGGCGAAAAGAAAAAGCTGGACATCCAGTTAAAGTCCACCTCAGTTCTTTTCAGCGAGGTGGTCACCATTATTGGCGAAAAACCTTTGGTGGACATCGAAGACAGCAAAACAGGTTCCACCATTTCTGCAGCCACCATTGAAATGGCCCCGACCCGTCAACTTCAAAGCCTGCTCAACACGCAAACAGGGGTAGTGAAAAACCCGGAAGGGGTGAACATTCGCGGTGGCCGTACTTACGAAACAGGATTCTACATTGACGACGTTTCGGCCTCGGACCCGCTTGCGGGCACCGGTTTTGGTCTTGACATCGGCACCAACTCCATTAATTCAATTGAAGTCACCACCGGAGGCGCCGGTGTGGAATTCGGCAACGCCACAGCGGGGGTGGTCAATACCCGCACTAAAAGCGGCGGCGACAAATTTGACATGGACCTCTCTTATAAGCGCGACAACTTTGGTTTTAACAAGGACGCCCGCTCTTCGTTTAATCAACAGGTGTTTGAGTTAGGCTTGGGCGGCCCGCTGCGGCTCGTACCCAAAAAGAGCCGGGACAAATGGAAGTACTACACCTCGCTCAAGGCCAATTTCAGCGACGAATTCATTAAGATACCTGCGGATCAGGTTACCTCATCGCTCTACCCATCCAGCAATTGGACCCCCTACCAGGACAACCGCTGGTCGGGCATGTTCAAGCTCAACTACGACATCAACCCTCGCAAACGGCTGGCATTTACGTACCTGAAATCGCTGACCATTAACCAGGATTTCAACATGCTGCGCATCGTTACCGGCAACGACGTGCCCTTTGCTCCGGGCTACCAGTTCAATTTTTTGCTGGATCCGGACAACGCCAATACCTATACCCACGATACCAACTTGCAATCGCTGCGTTGGAACCACACAGTCAGCAATCGCTTTTCTTACAAGGTTACCGCTTCGCGGTTGTACGTGAAATTGCGAGCTGACGCCAACGGTCGTCCCTGGCGCCCGGAAGTGGTCAACACGGAATTTGATCCCCGGTCCATCGTCGATTTCCCGGCCACGGTTTTCAACCCCGACGAGCCCATTACGTTTGTACTTCCCGGCCCAGGCCTGGTCAACAATGGCGGTGTTGCCACGCTTTGGCACGACCATTACGTGCAGGAGTACACCCTAAACGCCACCGGTACCTTATACTCCATGGACACCCGCAATCGCCTGACCTTCGGCACCGAACTCAAGCAGCAGGAAATGCAGTGGATCGACATTACGCGGCCTTGGATCGGCGCTCCCATCCAATTGCCTTCCGGTGAATTCACGCAGAGTTTCCGCCTTGGCGATGTTTCCGATGTTTGGAAAGTGACCCCAGTTCGAGGAGCATTTTTTGTATCTGATAAATTCAAGTACCAAGGACTGATTGCTGACTTCGGGGTTCGGATGGAGTATTGGTTTGCTGGCAATTTTGTTGACCAGGCCATTGACAACCCCGCCTCTCCTATTCGCGACGAAATCCGCCAGGCCTACAAAGACGAGAGTTACAAACTGGGCGACCGCTACTTTAAAATGCGTTTGTTGCCCAAGTTTTCTGCCTCATTTCCTATCAAGGAGAACCAGGTCATGTACTTCAACTATGGCCATTCCATGGTCATGCCCCACCCATCTTTCCTGTACACCGGGTTGGACCCGTTCTTTACCGATCGCTCAACCCTGGGTTTTCTGGGCAACCCCAACCTGAATCCGGAAGTTGACATCAGCTACGAACTTGGGCTCAAGTCTCAAATCACCAGCAACGATGCGCTCAACGTTTCCGCCTATTGGCGCGACAAATACGACTTTATTACCTCTTCAACCATTCTGGTTAACGATATTACCGGTCGCGAAGTAAGCAGAACCATTCGCATTAACTCGGACTACGCCCGCGTCCGCGGATTAGAAGTGGCCTACATCAAACGCGTGGGCAAGTGGTTCTTCGGACAGGTATCGGTTTCTTACTCCATTGCCACCGGACAGAGCTCCTCCAGTTCGGAAACGCTCGCCTCTATTTTGGCTACCGGCAACCGCGAAAGCACAGTCGAATTGCCCCTGGCCTGGGATTCTCCGCTGGATGCTAAATCCTTCGCCGTCTTTACGCTCAACCAGGAAGGTGGTTTGTGGGGCAAATCATGGATCAACAAAATGTCTTTCTACTCGGAGGCTATTTTTCGCACAGGGCGTCGCTACACGCCCTACACTTTTGAGGGTCTGGAGCCAATTTCAGGCCGTCCTATCTACGAAATTGAGTCTGAACCAGAGCGCCGTTTTGCCGAAATCGGATCAAGCTTGTTCTGGCTCAACCTGAACTACCGCAAATGGTGGGACATGAGCTGGGGCCAGGTGGCATTTACGGTGGAATTGACCAATGCCTTGGACAACAAAAACGCGTCCATCATCAACCCGGTCACCGGCCGCGCCTGGGAAGCCGGCGACCCGGTACCCTCCGAATGGCGTGATCCCAACTACCTCGATCCGCGCGACCCACGCTCGTTCGGTTCTCCCCCTGACAACCCGGCCCGCTATTTTGAACAGCGCCACGTTATGGTTGGGGTAGCGTTGTCTTTCTAGGCGGCGTTCGGGGCATTGCAGCAGCTTGCCCTCCGTGTGCAGTTGGCGGCTCCAACACTGCCCCCCCCTCAACCCAATCCGCGCATGCTTCTGGCCAACGCCCATAAGCTAACCCCTGCGGCAACGCTGACGTTCAGCGAGCGCTTTGCTCCAAATTGGGGGATTTCCAGAATGGCGTGGGCAGCGTCCATCAATGCGCTGTTCACGCCGTACACTTCGTGCCCGATCCACAGACCGTAAGCCTGTCCGGGCTGCGGGTTAAACGCTTCCAGGAGCACGCTTCCAGGGGCCTGCTCCAGCACCAGCGACAAGGCTCCGCGCTCGCGAAGCGCTGCTGATGCTTCGCTGCGGCTGGGAAAATAGCGCCACACCACCGAATCCTCTGCGCCGAGGGCCGTTTTGCGCAAATCGCGGTGCGGCGGTCTGCCGGTAATGCCGCACAGCCAAACCGCCTCGATGCCGAAGGCATCGGCAGTCCGGAACACCGCTCCGACGTTGTGCAGGCTGCGCACATCGTCCAGGAGTACGATCAACGGGATGAGGTCGGGATCGGGCATAAAGCTAGTTTTCCACAAGTCTTCAAGGCAGGGCCGCCAAATTACTAGCTTTGAGGCGATATGTCCGGAACTACCCCGCGCAACCCGGCCAAGGCGGGAAAAACTGAAAAAACCACGCCCCTTATGGGGCAATACCAGCGGATCAAGACCAGCCATCCGGATGCGCTGCTCCTGTTCAGGGTCGGTGATTTCTACGAAACTTTTGGTGCTGATGCCATTCGCGCCTCCTCGGTTTTGGGCATAACCCTGACTAAACGAGCAAATGGAGCTGCTTCTCATGTGGAATTGGCCGGTTTTCCCTACCACAGCCTGGACAGCTACTTGCCCAAACTGGTCAGGGCCGGCATTCGCGTGGCCATATGCGAGCAATTGGAAGATCCGAAACTGACCAAAACCCTGGTCAAACGCGGGGTCACCGAGTTGATTACCCCAGGGCTGGCCACTGGCGACAAAATCCTGGACCTCAAGCGGAACAACTTTTTAGGGGCAATCGCCCTCGCCGATCCGGACCCACGCCCTTCGCCCGGAAAAAACGCCCCCTGTGGCATTGCCCTGCTCGATTTAAGCACAGGCGAATTCCTGGTCAGCGAAGGCCCCGAAGACCACATCGACCGGGTGCTGGAAAGCTACCGCCCAGCCGAGGTGCTCCTGGCCAAATCAAGGATGAAAGCCTTTCAGCAGCGGCACAGCGGCCGCTACTACGCCTACCCGCAGGAAGACTGGATTTTCAGCGAAGCCTTTGGGCGCGACCGGTTACTGGAGCATTTTCGCACCAAAAACCTTAAAGGCTTTGGAGTCGAAGAGGGCTCGGCGGTCGCCGCTGCGGCCGGTGCGATCCTGCACTACTTGGGCCAAACCGAGCACCATCAGCTGGCCCACATCACCGGCTTGCGGCGCATGGCCCCGGAGCAGCACATGATGCTGGACCGCTTCACGCTGCGCAACCTGGAATTGCTCGAAGCCAACCACCCGGATGGCAGCAGCCTGCTCTCCGTGCTGGACCGGACCGCCTCCCCGATGGGGGCGCGGATGCTGCGCCAATGGCTTGCCCTTCCCCTATTGGACCCGGAGCGCATAGCCCGGCGGTTAGATACCGTTGAAGCGCTGCTCCGAGACCTAAACCTGCGCGAAACCCTGCACAAGCAACTGCACAGCCTGGGCGACATCGAGCGCACGCTGGCGCGAATCGCCATGGGCAAGGCGGGACCCCGCGATTTGGGCGCCATTCGCCACGCGCTTGCCACGCTGCCCGGGTTAAAACAAGCCCTGGCTGAGCCCGGGCAAACGCTTTTGGGGGAATTGTCCGCGGCCTTGAACCCCTGCGCGGATTTGCTCAGCACCCTTCAGGCCAGCCTGGCGGATGAACTGCCCACCCAACTCGGCAAAGGCCCGACCATTCGGACCGGAAGCAACCCCGAACTCGACGATTTGCGGAACCTGGGGGCCAATGGGCGCCAATACCTGGCTGAACTGCAACAAAAGGAAGCCGGGCGAAGCGGCATTACCTCACTCAAAGTGGGTTACAATGGCGTGTTTGGCTATTACCTGGAAGTGACTCAACGCTACAAAGACCAGGTGCCGCCGGAATGGATCCGCAAGCAAACCCTGGTCAACGCCGAACGCTACATTACCCCAGAATTAAAAGAATACGAAGAAAAAATTCTTCAGGCAGACGATCGCATCGCTTCGCTCGAAGCCAGCCTCTTTGCAGCATTGTGCCAAACGGTCAATAGTCAATTGGCCGAGCTGCAAAACAATGCCCAACGCTTGGCGCGCCTTGACGTGCTCAACTGTTTTGCCCGCAATGCCCTGGACTTTCAATACCGCCGCCCGCAGGTCAACCTCGGCGATGCGCTCGTCTTGCGAGAAAGCCGGCACCCGGTCATCGAACGGCTCCTGCCCCCGGACCAAGCCTTTGTTCCGAACGATCTTCGCCTTGATCGCAGCGATCAGCAAGTGCTGATTATAACCGGTCCCAACATGAGCGGCAAATCTGCACTGCTTCGCCAAACGGCGCTCATTGCCCTGATGGCGCAATGCGGCAGTTTTGTGCCGGCCGCTTCCGCAATCATCGGCATTGTGGACAAGCTCTTTACCCGGGTCGGTGCCTCGGATAACCTGAGCAGCGGCGAATCCACGTTTATGGTAGAAATGCTGGAAACGGCGAGCATCGCCAATAACCTGAGCCCGGCCAGTTTGCTCGTCCTGGACGAAATCGGCCGCGGAACCAGCACCTACGACGGAATTTCCATTGCCTGGTCGCTGGCCGAGTACTTGCACAACCACGGCGATTTCAAACCGCGCACCCTGTTCGCCACCCATTACCACGAGCTCAGCGAACTGGCCGGACAATTGCCGCGTGTGCACAACTTCCACATCAGCACCCGTGAATCCGGCGAACAAGTCATTTTTCTGCGCAAACTAGTGCCCGGCGAAAGCCAGCATTCCTTCGGCATCCATGTGGCCCGTATGGCGGGAATGCCGCTGGCCATTGTGCAGCGCGCGCAGGAATTGTTGGTAGCGCTGGAGCGGCACGGCATCGGCAACCAGGATCCCGATCAGATTAAGGAGACCTTGCGGGAATTGCCTCAGAGCGCGCTTCAACTGTCCATCTTTGACGTGGCGGATCCGGCGCTTGGGACAGTCCGTGAGATCCTGCGAACGCTGGATGTGAACCAACTTACCCCCGTAGATAGTCTGCTCAAATTGAAAGAGTTACAAGACTTACTTAAATAAGAATTGTAAATAAAAAAACCCGGCCATAGGGTCCGGGCTTTCCGGGCAAACAAGGTGCTCCGGAAGTTTTCGTGTGTTTTGGGTCGAATATGCTGTCCCTGGCCATAGCATTCCCTACCAGGGATGCCCTAATTGAATTGGCCGAGGCGGATTAGCTCATTTTTCAATTGCTCCTTGGCCATTTCGTAATCAGTGTCCACGACGCTGATGGCGAAGTCCCCACTGTTGCGGCGGGTGTACCCGATGGTCCACATGCAGTTTTCCATTTTGGCGAGGTATTCGCCATAAATCATCTTGTTGTCCTTGATGAAGGAAATGGTGCTGGGCAATTTAAAGGCTTTCATTTCGCGAATTTTCCGGTTGAGCATGTTGTCGTCTTGTTTTTCTCCTTTAGGCTTGCTCGGTTTTCGCGTTGACGGTGTTTGGATTATGAGTATCTGAATGTGCTTGCTTCAAGCGCTGTGCCAAGTGTTTGCTCTTTTCTGAAGTCCAGGTCACCCTTGCCTAAGAATCTGAACAGTTTTTGGCCTTTGCGCCGGAGGCTGTGGTTGCACGTTTCGGTCCCGATAATCGCGTCCTAACCGCCGTCTGAATTCAATATCATGCAGGGTTTCCACAAAGGCAATGGGGCGGTGAAATATTTTTCCAGACCATTCTTAGTCCATTGATAATCAGGGTAAAATGACTAAGTGTTGAAACAAACGGTGCCACGGCAGTTCGAGTTTTGGACCTTTTGAGCCATCAAGGGCTAAAAACCACAAGGCGAAGTTGCCTGTCACAAAGTGCCCTTTCCACCGCTAAGAATTTGATCAGTTAACCCTGAAATTGGTGCGTACGGACCTGTCCCCCGGATGTCACAAAATAAAGAGCGCATTTCGGTTGCCTTGAAGGCCGGACATTCCTAAGCCTGATCCGCAAACAGGTCACCCGTTTCGGGCAGACGCGCCTGCGTCCCGCTGGATTTCAGCAGGCTTTCCAGCGTCTCCAGGGTGTCGGCTTCTGCGGCGGGCTTGTCGTGACGCCAGCGGTGAATGCGCGGAAAACGCAGCGCAATCCCGGAGCGGTGGCGCGGCGAGCGTGCAATGCCTTCAAAGGCAATTTCAAAAACATGGAAGTGCTGCAGCATGACCACGGGGCCGCTTCGCGAAACCGTATGGTCGCGGATCCAGGCATTTAGTGCACGCACTTCGGCATCGTCCAGCCCGGAATAGGCCTTGGTAAAAGGCAGCAATTGATTCGCATGCCAAATGCCGAACGTAAAATCGGTGAACAAGCCCGCCCGCCGACCGTGCCCGCGTTGCGCGTACAACAAGACTGCATCCACGGTGTAGGGGTCCACCTTCCATTTGAACCAGTCGCCGCGCTTGCGCCCAATCCCATAAGCGGAATCCAGCCGCTTGAGCATGAGCCCTTCCGTCCGTTCCTCCCGGCTGCGCTCCCTGGCTGCGGCCAATTCCTCCCAACGTTGAAAAGGCAATTCGGGCGAAAGTCGGAGTACTCCGGGCAACTTCTGCTCGCTCATTAAGCAGGCAAGCCTTTCCCGCCGCTTAGCAAAAGGCTCAGCCCGCAAGTCCAGCCCCTCCCATTCCAGCACATCGTAGACCATCAAGATGACGGGAAATCGCCGCAGCAGATCCCGAGTGGCATTCTTACGATTCAATCGATTCTGTAAGTTCTGAAAGTTCAGAACTTCCCCGTCCCGAAAAGCCAGCAACTCGCCGTCCAAGCTCGTTCCTTCCGGCAAGCGCCCCGTCAGCAATCGGAACTCCGGGAACGCAGCCGAGACCTCTTCCTCTCCCCGGGACCATAGTGTGATAGCATTGTCGCGGTGCAACAGTTGGGCGCGGATACCGTCCCACTTCCACTCGGCGAACCAGGCTTCAGGCCCCCCCGGCAACCCGTCCGGCGGTCCATCCAGGGCATGTGCCAGAAAAAACGGATACGGTTGGGCCCCGCGACCGGGCCCTTGGCCCCGGAGCAAATCGTCCCAGCGCACATCGTCGGGATGCCAGGCCCCGCTCAAACGGTTGACCACTTCGGCCGGCTCCAGGCCCTCTGCCCGAGCCACCCCCCGAAAAGCCAAACTGGCTGACACCCCTAACCGCATTCCGCCAGTCAGCAGCTTGTGGAAAGGCAGGCGTTCCCCGTCCGAAAGCAGGCTCCACGCCTCGTGCACCTGCGCTTTCAATCTGGCTTCCGGCAAACCGCGCCAGCCCTGGATGCGCTGCATCCAATCCGCCAGACTATGCTCCACTGGCGCGCTGGCCTTGGGCAACAGCAGCGACACGGTTTCCGCCAAATCGCCCGTCATGTGGTAACTCTCGGCAAAAAGCCAATCAGGAATGGCGGCTTCTTCGGCTGCCCATTGCGCCAATTTTGTCGCCGCCACCAGACGCTTGGGACGGCGGCCGCTAAACAGCCCCAGCGCCCACAACCGATCTGCCTCGGGAGCCTCGCGGAAAAAGGCCTCCAGCGCCTCCAACTTGGCGTTCGTTTTGTTGCTTTCGTCTAACGCCCGGAACAAATCGGCAAAGACTTTCAAGGTTTCGGGGGTTGAGGGCTATCAGCGCGATCAGGGTCTTCGGAACTTTCAAGACTTTCTGAACTTTCAGGATCATGGGCGCTTTGAACCCGGTCCAATTCAGGCGAAGGTTCCTCCGTCAATGCACGACCTTCCCGGATTTCTCCGCTTTCGCCTTCGAACAGCGTTTGCAGCGGCGCAGCATCCAGCCCCTGTTCGCGCAACCAGCGGCTGAATGGCTCGGCAAACCCGTGAGTCACCAGCACCCGCTCCGCGCCCGATGCCTGAACGGCAGCGTTGAGCCCATCCCAGTCGGCGTGGTCGCTGAGCACAAAACCCCGGTCAGCAGCGTGGCGCCGGCGCGGTCCTCGCATGCGCATCCAACCCGAAGCAAAGGCCAGCGAATAAGGTTCCAGCCGCTTCATCCAGGGGCTGTCCATGGCGCCGGGCGGAGCGATGACCATCGCACCAGCGAATTCCTTACCCTGTTTCTGACCCGGCTCTTTACCAAGAGCCCCGCCCGGCTCCTGACCCAGATCCTTACCCTGTTTCTGACCCGGCTCTTTACCAAGAGCCTTACCCGGAGCCCCGCCCCGAAAGGCGTCGTCAATAGGCAGCAATTCTGGCAACGAGTAACCCAGACCGCGGATAATATCCGTTATGGTTCGAACGGCCCCGTGTCCGTAAATAGGCCCCTGCCCCGCATCCAATCCGTGGAGCAAGCGCTGCGCCTTTCCCAGCGAATAACCAATCAAAACACTGCAACGGCCCGCGCGCTGGTTGTCTGCCCACCAGCGGTGCAGCGCAGCAAATTCCCCGGCCGGATTGGGCCAGCGATACACCGGCAACCCAAATGTGGATTCGGTTATGAACACCCGACACGGCACCGACTCAAAGGGCGCGCAAAAGCGATCACCCGCGTCCGACTGCAGTTTGCCATCCGTTGCAGTACAGAAATAATCGCCGCTGAATACCCAGCGATCGCCCTGGTGCTCCACCAATACCTGCGCCGAGCCGGGAATGTGGCCGGCCGCATACAGCGTTACCCGCACACCGTTCACCGTCAGGGTTTTGCCATACCCTATGGTTTGGACCAAGGGCCGCTCGGGACTAGTGCCCAAGCTGCTTTGCGCGAAGGTTTGCCCGATATTCCGTTCAGCGGTTGCCCAAGGACCGGCTTCCGCTGACCGGTCCGATTCCGTCGCTCCATCCCAGCCGCCCTTTCCCCACCCCAACCGATGCTGCAAAATCGCAGCGGTTTCCGGGTGGGTCAGGTATGCGCCATGCCCGGCGCGCGCATGGTCGCTGTGTCCATGGGTAATGATGGCGCGGGGAACCGGTCGCCAGGGGTCCAGATAAAAGTCGCCGGCGGGGCAGTAAAGCCCTTCGCCCGTCATGGTCAGCAGATCCGGACGCGGACTGCGGTTTGCTGTTGCTCGTAGTAGCTGACCCTTCACCCGGTTAAAGCTATGCCTTACCCGCAAGCGGAACAGTTTTGCGGCACATGGTCAACGACGTGGCTCGGGCACTTATCTTTAAGGCCGGCACTAACCGGAATTCGCTGCATGCAACCGACACCGAAAGACTTGTTTTTCCTGGACCTCGCTGTGGATTTGGCCCGTCAGGGCGCTCAATCCGAAAACGGAGGACCCTTTGGCGCGGTTGTGGTGCGCAACGGGGAAATCATCGGGCGAGCGCATAACCAGGTAGCTGGCAGCAACGATCCTACTGCGCATGCCGAAATTGTAGCTATCCGGCAAGCCTGCCGGGAGATCGGGAGTTTTCAACTAGCCGGCTGTGTGCTTTACAGCAGTTGCGAACCCTGCCCCATGTGCCTGGGCGCAATTTATTGGTCCCGACCCGATCGGGTTTGGTTTGCGGCCTCGCGACAGGATGCAGCGGCGACCGGATTTGACGACAACCACATCTATGAAGAATTGGCGTTGGAGCTGGCGGATCGACGTATACCTTTTCTTCAAGTGAACCGACCTGCTGCGCTGGATGTCTTTGCTTTATGGAACAATAAGCTGAACAAGATTTCCTACTGAAACCCAAGGAATGGATTCCTCTTCTGCTCGCTCTCAAAACAAACAACAAATCAACCTGCAAAGTAAACCGAAAGCGGCTGGCGACAGCCGTTGGCAAGTGCTGCTCAAGCGCTTTGGCCTGGCAGGTTTCCTGTTCTTTTTCATCAAGGGCCTAGTCTGGATCGCAGTCTTTGCCTTGGGATGGAAAGGTTGCAGCGCGTTACGGGATACGGAGAGTGCGAGCATGGGCACGGATGACGCGCATGCTTCTGCCCATGAAGTCCTTGCCTTGCAACAGCTCAATGACTTTGCCCTCCTCTTCCTCGTCTTCGAGGTTCAGAAAGGCGAAGCCCTTTGAACGGCCGCTTTGTCGGTCCCTCACCACCGTAACGTGTTTAACCTTTGCCATTTCCCCCACTAACTCCTGCAGATGACTGTTTTCCGCTTCGTAAGCGAGATTGCCAATGTAAATCGTCATAAAATTTTCCTGTTACCCATTTAAACATAGAAATAAACTGCCATACCTGAAAAAGTTCCGTAGCATAATTATTTTTTTCTTTTTACAACGTCGCCCGGCTCAGGGTTTTTTACACCCAAAAGCAAGACCGGCATATGCCTTTTTATGCTTGATTTTCAGCGCAATATTGGCGGATGTTGAAGTTCAGGCACAAGTGGACACGCCACTTGTTTATTCGTCTATCACCACAAGCTTTTTGCAACCATTTCCTCAAACCTTGGACATTACTCTGGCAAGTCCAGCGCGTTGGATGCCTGCTTCTCCGCTGAAACAGTCCTTTTCCTACGGATCGGGGAGCGACAACCCGAGTTTGCAACCGCAAGCTGGGCTACTTTTTGTTCTCTTGCGGAACCAAGTCCTGTTTTCAAAGCAGCAACTTGTTCTTCAACTGGCCTATCCCAATCCTTTTGAGACAAGGCTTCACAACGATCAAAACCTCTTACCGATATACCTCCCTCCCATCCCCTTTGGGTTCTTTTGTCGCTTTGAAGACAACCTTGCCCGCAAATTGCCCGTGCCGCTTGACTTTGGCACGGACTGAAGCCACCTCTTTTGCGATGACCGAAACCACCCTAGACCTGAACCGAGACTCCATCGCCGACGCCTTTCGGAACCTGCAGGACCAAATCTGTGAAGCCCTGGAGCAATTTGACGAAAAGGGGCTGTTCCGCCAGGACCTCTGGCGCCGCGATGCCGGAGGCGGCGGGCGCACGAGGCTGATCGAAAACGCGAACATTCTGGAAAAAGGCGGCGTCAATTTCAGTGCTGTCCACGGGCCGATGCCGGAAAAAATTGCCGCTGCCCTGAATCTGAGTGCCGGAGAATTTTTCGCCACAGGAGTGTCCATCGTGCTGCATCCGTTCAACCCCTGGGTACCCATCATCCACATGAACGTGCGCTATTTTGAAATGAGCAACGGCACCTGGTGGTTCGGCGGAGGCATTGACCTTACCCCGCATTATGCCGTGCCGGAAGACGCTGTGTTTTTTCACCGAAGCCTAAAAAGCGTCTGCGACAGCTACAACCCAGACTACTTTCACCGTTTTAAGACCTGGGCCGACGATTACTTTTTCATCCGCCACCGACAGGAAACCCGGGGAATTGGCGGCATTTTCTTTGACCGGCTGGACGGATCAAACGGGCAAACGCGCAAGGAGCGCTTTGCCTTTGTGCTGGAGCTAGGGCAAAATTTCGTTCCCATTTATACGGAGCTGATGCGCCGCCACAAAGACCGATCCTACGGAAAAAGGGAAAAATCATGGCAAGAGCATCGTCGCGGTCGTTACGTAGAATTTAACCTCGTATACGATAAGGGGACCAAGTTTGGGCTAGACACGGACGGTCGGGCGGAGTCCATACTTATGAGCCTTCCCCCACTCGCCCGTTGGACTTACGACCACAAGCCAGAGCATGATCCCGAAGCCCTTCGAACCCAAAGCTTGCTCATCAAGGGCATAGACTGGGAGGCCGGAATGCCCGAGGGAATGGTTTCAGGGCTTTTGGCAGGGTAACTTTAATTTATACATGATTTAAAATATTTAATATGCGATTAAGAACATTTGAATCCTTCTGGTTAGTAAAAAATGGAATTCTATACAGCTATCCTTCCTTGCAAGAAGATACGCAAACCGAAATCCTGGTGATCGGAGCAGGCATTACGGGTGCACTGATCAGTCATGCCCTGATGGAGGCGGGCTATGAAGTTATGTTGATCGACAAAAGAGACATTGCTATGGGCAGCAGCAGTGCCACAACAAGCATGTTGCAATACGAAGTTGATACGCCGATGTATGAATTGAGTGAAATACTTGGTGAACAAGAAGCAGCGACATGTTACAAAGCGGGTATAGATGCCATATTCGAGTTGAAAGAATTAGTTGAACGTTATGGAATAGATTGTGGATTTAAAATGCAGAAATGTTTGTATTTGGCCCACAACAAAAAGGCATCTTTATGGCTGAAGAAGGAATTTGAGATTCGCAACAAGCACCAATTGGGGGTGAAGTGGCTGGAGGCAGAGACCGTGAAGGAGAGTTATGGGGTGCTTTGTTACGGGGCCATTCTCTCTGAGGTAGCGGGGAGCGTTGACGCCTACAAACTGGCTCACGAGTTAGTCCAGCTAAATGCCAAACGGGGCATGAAAGTTTACGACCAAACCAATATAACTAAATTAAAAACCTCAGGCGAAATACCCTGGGTGATGCTGGAAGGAGGTCATAGCATTAAAGCGAAGAAAATTATCTGTTGTACAGGGTTTGAAAGTACCTTTTTGCTGAAGGAAAAAATAGCGGATTTGTTTTCCACCTATGCGATAGTAAGTGAGCGTGGCATAAAACTGAACGAACATATCCAGGATACCATGATTTGGGATACGGATGATCCGTATCTTTATATGCGAACAACCGATGATGGCCGATTCCTTGTAGGCGGTGAAGATTCTTCTTTCAACTCTGCTCGCATTAGGCAACGGACCAAAGAGCGCAAGGGCAGAAAATTGATCGGGAAGGTTAATAAAATGATGCCCGGTGTTGAGTTTATCGAGGACTTTAGTTGGGCAGGCACTTTTGGTTCTACAAAAGACGGTCTTCCCTACATTGGCAAGAGCAAAGAATATGATAACACATATTTTGTGTTAGGCTTTGGCGGGAATGGCATAACGTTCTCCGTGCAGGGCATGGAAATGATTGTCAACCTATTACAAGGAAAAGACCACAAGCTTGCCGAATTCTACCGGTTTGGTCGCTGAGAAGCGCAACCGAACTGGCGACGATGCATGTGTAAATAATCAATATAAAAAGTGCAGAGACGGACCAACTGAAGAAATTATCTAAAGGGTACTTCTAAAAACCCCGGAAACAAGGCTTACCCAATTTTTAACACCGGAGTTTACTCCTGTAAATGAGGATGTTAAAAATTGGGCGTAACGCAGGATTTGGGGTTTTTAGGAGTACCCTAAAGAGAAAAAGCTTACTGACAAACCAACGTCAAAACCGGCGTGCGAATGCTGTTGCTCCGGTTGCCGGCACGGTCAATCACATAGAGCGAAAGAGATAGCGTATCCAAGGGCTCTCCAAGGCTCAGGCAGGCAAAGAAGCCCGGATTAAAGCGCAAATCAACGAAACCTGAAATAGCCTGGACATTGTCGCTTTGCGCCACTTCGTCAATGTGGTAAAAAATCGGGAAGGCAGGAACCCGAGAGTCTGAGAGGAACACGTTGCGGGTGGTGTCAGGTTCGGGGGCTTGCGGGTCGCCATGGCCAAGATCGCCGTCACCATCGGTGAACGCAAAACGAAGGAAAATGGTGTCCTGGTTACCTTCTACGAGCGAGGTGCTGGTTATGGACTCAAAGGTCAAGACCGGCTCCAGTGGGTACTCCGGCGGCGAAACGCAAGAAGAGCTGGCCAATACCGCTGCGACAGCCATCGCGAGGCCAATGCCGTGAAAATCTTGGAGAATCTGGATGCGTAACCTGCCCATAAGCGTACTTTGCTAAAACGGAAATCCGGGTTGTTTATGCAGGTAAATCTACCCCAATTTGCCGCGCGGTGGCCAAACCTCCACCCTCTACCTTTGACCACAGAAAAGAACAGCCTGTTTTGCTGAATGATGCCCTCAAAAGCGCCTACAAACGAGCGTGACTACCCAGCGCTACTGGATCGAGACCTGGATCCGAATTCCACCCGGTTTAACGACTTGGCCCTGGAATTGTTCCGCTTCCAGGCGCGCGCTAACCCGTTGTACGCCAGCTTTCTAGCCGGACTTGGGTGCACCCCGGACGCTGTAGTGGACGCGAACGCCATTCCCGCGTTGCCAATCTCTTTCTTCAGAACCCATACGGTGTCGGTAGATAGATGGGTTGCCAACCCTGCTGCTGCGGACAAAAATTCAGTTCTGACAGGCTTGCCGGGTAACGCTTTGGTCTTTACTTCCAGCGGCTCTACCTCTGAAACCGCTTCCCGGCACCTTGTTCCAGAGCCAGCCCGCTATGAAGACGCCTTTTTGCGGGGATTCCAGCGCACCTACGGTAATCCCGCCGATTGGACCTTCCTCTTTTTGCTGCCCGCTTACCTGGAGCGCGAAGGCTCATCGCTGATTTACATGTGCCGGGAGTTAGCTGCCCAAAGCCCTCAGCCCGAAACAGGGTTTTTTCTGAACGACCACGAAACGCTGCTCCAGCGGGCCGTGAGCTCTTTAGGCCGGCAACAGCCCACCATGCTTTTGGGGGTCTCCTTTGCGCTGCTTGATCTGGCTGAGCATTCTGGTGCCCTGTTGCTGCGCAACCGGGAACTGCCAAACCGCGAACTCTTGACGGTGGTGGAAACTGGCGGCATGAAGGGCCGCCGCCGCGAAATGGTCCGCGAAGAGTTGCACGCGGTGCTGTGCGAAGGGCTGGGCGTCTCGATCCTTCACAGCGAATACGGCATGACCGAGCTTCTGTC
Source organism: uncultured Chitinophagales bacterium (assembly GCA_964429745.1). Taxonomy (GTDB): domain Bacteria; phylum Bacteroidota; class Bacteroidia; order Chitinophagales; family BACL12; genus WGOA01. The sequence goes on from CAYSDI010000023.1 coordinate 23,803, forward strand.
ACAAGCTTGGAGCAAGGGCCAGGGCCGATTTACTTGCCCGCCCTGGATGCGGGTACGCCTTCGCGATTTGAATGATCCCCTTTCGACCGCAGCTACCGGAAGCGTGGGTGCCATCGATGTCTTTGACCTGGCCAATTCGCACTCCTGTGCGTTCATCGCCACCGATGACCTTGGCCGCATGCACCCCGACGGCAGTTTTGAAGTACTCGGCCGCCTCGATGCCAGCGACGTGCGCGGTTGCAACCTGCTCGTGTCATGAGCGAGCGGCCTTCCAGTATGGGGAACGAGACTGAGCTTGCTGCAGATCGTCCGCTGTTTGGCCTCGTGCTGGCCGGAGGGTTTAGCCGCCGGATGGGCCGTGACAAAGGCTTGATGCCTATCGGACCACTGACCGCACGCCAGCATTTTCGGCAATTGCTGTTGACCAGTTGCGACCAGGTCTGGGTGTCGCTGCGGCCGGAGCAAATTTTATCTACCGCAACTGATTCGGCGCTTAACCCTCATGCTCTACCCGATTTGTTTCCGGGCGAAGGGCCTTTGGGTGCACTCTACAGCGCTTTTGCCTTTCGCCCTGACGCCGATTGGTTCGTCCTGCCCTGTGATTTGCCAAACATGACGGCTGAGGTGATCAAGGAAATGCGCGCCTTTTGGAAGGGTCAGCAGACCGTTCGAAATGTCCCGCCCCTCCACGCTCTGCTCTTGCGGCATCCTGAAAGACCCTTCCCTGAACCGCTGGTGGGAATCTGGAGCTGCGAAGCCGGATCAATTATTAAACAAACGTTCAATAAAGGTGAGCGGGCTGTGTTTCGAATTTTGCCCAAACTGTCCATTCAAGAAATAATGCCCGCTGATCTGACTGTTTTACAAAACCACAACACAAGTTAGAACCGTATAACATACTATTGATAACATTTCATTTTTTATGCATAAACTATAAAATGTTATTGAAGATGAACTAACACCTCGTCAATTTCTTTGCTTAATCCTCTGTTTAAGTCCAGCAAGTCCGTTAGGATGTCCCATTTGGTGGTCAAAATACCGCGGAACTCGCGAGTGTGCAAAACCTCAAGAATTCGCTCTGGTTCAACGGCAGGAGGAATCGGGTAGTCTGCACTTCTGGTCAGGTGCACCGCTTGAAAATCCATCTTGGTGACTGCGTAAGGCATAAGAATTTGAACCAATTCAAGCTCGTGGGTATTCTGCACAATTTGCAATAATTCCAGGGTAGAATAGTATTCCGAAATCTCCTTTTTCAATTCTCTGTCGCGGAGCAATTTAAGTTCACCAGAACCAAGAATGTTGTCATAGGCGCGGTTTGTACTATAAAAAGTAGGCATTTGCCAGATATTTGAAAAAGCGGCATTTAACTCCGCCGCGCTCCAGGTAGGTTCTGCCAGAGCACTTTGCTCCAGCAAGCCCTGAATCTGGGGCAAAATAGTCTCCAGCCTGCCAAGGGTTTCGTCTTCCAGCGAGCGGTTAGCCTGAAAATCTTCCAGCAACTCTTCCAGGTAGATTGCTTCTGTCCCGAGACTCATCCGCGATTCATAACTCGCGGTAACCTGAAAACCCAGGAAAATACTGATGACCACAATTAAGATTTCCAGACCTATCGCAAACCAGTTTTGTTCATCCAAATGTTTTGATAAACGCTTCAGGATGCCGATGGGGTGGTAAGCTGGATTGTGGTTCATGGGAGTATGGGGGAGGGTTCTCTTTTTGTTCAAAGGGGCATGCTTGTCCTAAAGTCTGCGCAGATTGCCGCCTGTTGGTTCTATAATCCGGTTAAGGTTACCGCTAATTTCCCCTTAATTTTATACATGGTCAGCTCCGATCACACCACCACAGGAACAATGGGCAGTGCAACCCGCCAGGTTTTACGCATTCAAGCCAACACAGACCCTGATTCCGAAAACCCACAAGGCAGAACGAACTCCGAAATGGATCGCCTCGCGGTTGAAGAACCGCTTGAAATCCGGCTTTCCTGGTTCAATCAAGCAGGTATAGCCCAGGAACAATCCGTATCCATCACGATGCGAACGCCTGGTCAGGATGAGGAGTTGGCCCTTGGCTTTCTGATCAGTGAGGGGCTATTGACAGCTCCAGAGCAATTGGCAAACGCGGCACACGATGACACTTTTAGTACATCAGGTGAAAGCCAAAACACCGTTCTGGTCAGCCTTCAACCCGGTCAGACTCCTGATCTGGAGCGGCTTCGCCGGCATTTTTATACCACCTCCAGTTGCGGGGTATGCGGCAAGGCTTCGCTTGACGCTGTCCGGCTGACCTTGTCTTCCACTCCCCTTTCCAACGGTCCGTTCCTGCGCGCCGATCAGATTTCGGTCTTACCCAATCTGTTGTTTGAGGCACAGGGAACCTTCCACGAAACCGGTGGTTTGCACGCCGCAGGGTTGTTCAGTCTGGCTAACCAGGCACCCGTGCTAAAAATTCTTCGCGAAGACGTAGGCCGGCACAATGCTGTAGACAAAGTAGTGGGCTGGGCCTTTTCCAAGGGCCTTCTGCCTTTGCACGACCACGTGTTGATGCTCAGCGGCCGAGCCTCCTTCGAACTGATTCAGAAAGCTATTGCTGCCGGCATCCCAATGGTAGCCGCTGTAGGCGCTCCTTCTACCCTGGCCGTTGATCTGGCTTCAGCCCATGGCCTGACCTTACTCGGTTTTGTGCGCGATGGGCGGTTTAATGTTTATTCCGGCAAAGAAAGGCTGCAGGAAATGATCTGAATGCAGAGATCATTAGCCCATTCATTCTTGTACGCAACGCACACTTTTGCCGCCTTCACCGAGGCTGTAAAGCAATAATGCCTCGCTGAAATCATTACTGATCAGAAGTTCCCAGGCGCTGCCATCCCCATCCGACGAATTGCTCCAAAAAGTAGTGAGTGCATCCAGGTAGAAAAAGGATTGACTGACAGCATTGTAGAAGCCACCCATACGTTGCCCAAAGCCAGTATAATCGGTGGCAATCAGCGCCTCATAGGATTCGGTAGCGCTTTCGCCATACGCCGACAATAGCAATTCAAAATCCTGTTTTGAAGGCAAACGCCAGCGGTCAGGGCATGCGTTTTGCGCTGCACTCCAATCGTAAAGTCGTCCATAACTTGTACAATTGTCCGGAGAATAATCATAACACCAGGAGTTTCCTATGCTTTGCTTATAGTTGAGGTTAGTGGTCATCCAATACTTCCCATCCGCTAAATGCGCCCAAGAATACAACCCGCTATCTCTGGAATCAATGAACAAACCGGTTTCTCCTACTTGCGCGTACAAATCACTGCCTTGTAGCAAAAACAGGGAACAAAAAAGTAAAACCAATACACAAAAAAACCGGAACGATTTAAAATTCATGGAGTTGGGGAAGAATGACCAGAAAGGTAACCACAAGGATTAACAATGGTATCTAAAGCTAAAAAGTAATTTATATTATTATAATTAAAATAAATACATATAACTTATAACACACATAATTTTAGTAGTATTCTTCAATACTTCTCAATACACTAATTATATTTACGAATTAGCTAGCTTCCACGGCACCAACGCCGATACCCGTTTGATCCGCTCTGCATACCCGGGTCGGCGCTCTAACATACGTTTGTCTATCATGGGAGTGGAAATGAAAACAAACAGCGCGGTTATAGCCAACGCGCCTGCAAACGTGTACCAGGCCATTCCCCCGGCGGCGAAGCCAAAGAGGGCAACGCCCCACCACACCAGCATCTCGCCGAAGTAATTGGGGTGACGGGAGTATTTCCAAACACCAGTTTCCAATATGCGCTTGGGGTCTTTGTTGGTCAGGCGAAAGCGCCGCAGTTGTTGATCAGCCGTTGCTTCCATTAAAATGCCGCCGAGCAGCACCACGGCGGCCAGCAAATCAAGAAAGCCGAAAGCCCGGCCGCCGGTGAGCAAGGCCTGAAACAACGGCAGACAGCCGAAATACACCAACACGGTAGGAAAAAAGTGGATGCCGCTGAAACTGACCAGCCAGTAGGCCTTGCCCGTTTTGCGTTTTAAGTCAACGTAGCGCCAGTCTTCGTGGTCCAGGCCGGTCCAGCCTCGGGCCCAGTTCCAGGTGAGCCTGGCCGCGTAAAGCAGCATGAGCAAGACTACCATCCTAAGCCGCGTTTGATCGGGTTCCACGAAATTCATCACCGGCGGAAAAACGGCCAGCCAAACAGCCATAATGGCCGGCTTGACGCTCCAATAGGGATCGTAAAAACTGGAGTTGCGGAATACTAAACTGAAGGCAAACACCACACAGGTGGCCACAAAATCAACCATACCAAATTGCCAAAAAGGGTCAGAAGTCAGCGTGGCGCGCACGGCAGCAATGCCCGCCCAGGTAGCCACGACATAAGCCAGGGTTACCAGGGCAAAGCCGATCAGGCGGTTGTTGCGCCACCCGGCTGGCGCGACGGCGGCGTTCGTTGATTGCATCATAAATCCAGATTAAAGAAAGCCAAATTAAGGCCTACCAGCCGAATAGACTTGCTCCCCGCGAACCACTGTGCGCAATACCCGGGCTCCGGCCAAGGCCTCCGGACTGGCCGTCATCAGGTCGGTGTCCAGAACGGTCAGGTCTGCGTATTGGCCCGCTTCCAAACGGCCGCACTCCCCCTCCTGGAACTGCGCTTCGGCCGTCCAGGCGGTCATGGCCAAGAGCGCCTCCTTTCTGGTGAGCGCTTCTTCCGGGCGAAAGGGTTGCGTCTGTCGAGCGGCCGCGGGCAGCGCCAACGGCCCTTCGCCCGGCAAAAAGGCCTCGCGTTCCGCGCGCAGACAAGCTGCCGCAAAACTGCGGAGCGGACTGACCGGTTCTATGGGAAAATCCGTGCCGTTGACCAGCCGGGCCCCGGCGTCCAACAGTGTTCTGGCGCGGTAGGCGTGCGACAAACGATCAGTGCCAAGGCGAAATCCGGCCATCGTGCGATCCGAGACCCCGTGGCAAGCCTGTATCGAAGCCCAGGCACCCAGGCGGGTAAACCGGGGCAGGTCATTAGGATGCACGATTTGGGCATGCTCCACGCGCCAGCGGTGGTCGGCCGGGGGAGCCGCCCGCTCCACCACATCGAGCACCAGGCGAACCGCCGCGTCGCCAATGGCGTGGGTGACAGTCTGGAAACCCTGGTCAGCATTGAGCCGCGCCTGGGCGTGCAGGTAGTCGGGCGGATGCATCCAAAGCCCCTGGCTTGCGGGCGAATCCGCGTAGGGTTCAAGCAGCCGCGCCCCGCGCGACCCGAGCGCCCCATCGGCGTAATACTTGAAGGTGCGCAGGGTCAGCCGCTCGCTGAATAATGGCCCTTCGCGCCGAAAATGGGCTTCGGTTTCAGCGTCGGGCGTGAGCGTGCCGTAGATGGGCATCTTCAACGCGCCCTCGTTTTGCGCCGCGATAAGCACGTTGTACTGAGGCAAGCTCAGGCCCATGTCCGCCACGCCGACCAAGCCTTCGGCAAAGCAAAGGTCCTGGGCGCGCAGCAAGGCTTCCCGCTCGTGCCCCGGTCCCGGTTCAGGGATATGCCGCCGCACCAGGTTCATGGCCTCATCCACCAACAAACCTGTCGGGTGGCCGTTGCGTTCAGCGATCTGGCCGCCGGGTACGGGTCGCGCACGTTCCAAACCAGCCCGGCGAAGGGCCTCCGAATTCACTACGGCCGCATGGCGATCCACGCGGCTTAGGTACACCGGACGATCTGGAAAGGCCGCGTCCAGGAACCATCGGTCAAGGCTTGCATCGGTCGGCCATGCGCTGTCGTTCCAATCCCGCCCGATAAGCCAGTCGGACACTTGGCCGGGAGCACGCCCCGCTTGCCTCAGAGTTCTTTGGGCGGCCGCACTGGTAGCCGTTTCTTTCTCCGCCCTTTCCGCAAACTCCCGAAGCCGCTCCACCACCTCCTCCGGTCCTGAACAATTGTTCAAATCAGCCTGGTAAGTAGCCAACCCCAAGTAGAGCAAATGCGCGTGCGGGTCGCGAAATCCGGGATAGACAAAGGCCCCGCCCTGGTCCAGCGTATCAAAGCCCTGGGAAAACGCCGAACAAAACTGTCGCATCGCCGCTTCGCTGCCCAGGGCCAGGATCTTTTCGCCTTGAATGCAAAGCGCCTGATGAACCTCCCCCGCGGGATTCCAGATCCGGGCATTCACCCAAAGTTGCGGGCGTAAATCTTTGCTTTTAGCGACCATAGCGTTCCATGTTGCGAATCATTCCCCCGAACACAAAGAAATGCAAAGGCGAGACCGTGTGCCAGTACAGGCGGCCCAGCACGCCGATTGGTCGAAAAGTGGCGATCTGTTGCAAGTATTCGCCGTCTTCTTTGGTTTTGATGCGAAACTCCAACCAGGCTTCTCCCGGCAGCTTCATTTCCGCATAGAGCAGCAGACGCTGGCCGGGACGATCCGCTACTAGAACCCGCCAAAAGTCGACTGCGTCGCCGCTGTTGAGTTGGATCGGACTGCGTCGCCCCCGGCGCAAGCCCACCCCACCGGCCAGTTTGTCCATGAACCCGCGGATTTGCCAGAGCCAGTTGCCGTAATACCAGCCCCGCCGGCCACCGACCGCCCAAATGTTGTCGAGCACCTGAGCAGAATCTCCACTGATGCGCACCTCCCGGCTGTCCAGCAGACAACCGTGCACCGGCATGTTGACGCGGTCTGCCAGCGAAGCTTCGTCCGAACTGGAGACCAGCGCATCCTTCCACGACGATGGAACTTCATTCTGCGCAATGCGCTGAAAGGCCAGTTGCACCGCTTCGCGGTAAGACATCGGTTTTATGCCCAACAATTGTTCCAGTTCATTGTCGGCAGCTACCACCTCAATTTTCATGCTGTTCACCAGGTTAACCGCCAGGTGATACGACGTTGAAGTAACAAAGTACAACCAATACGAAGATATTCGAGGTGACATAATCGGCATCGTATAAATCCAGCGCCGCAGTTTGCGCACTTCGGCAAATTGCAACAGCATTTGTTTGTAAGTCAGCACTTCGCGCCCGCCCACATCAAAACTGCGGTTTAGCGTTTGGGGATGGTCCAACACACCAACCAGATATTCCAGTATGTTCCGCACGGCAATAGGCTGAATGCGGGTATTCAGCCATTTGGGAGCGATCATAATGGGCAACTTTTCCACCAGATCGCGGATAATTTCAAACGAAGAACTCCCCGAACCCACAATAATGCCCGCGCGAATAGCGGTAAGCGGCACTTCGCTTGCAGCCAGAATAGCTTCCACCTTTTTGCGCGAAGCCAAATGGCGCGAGAGCACCGCTTCATTGGCGATCCCCCCCAGATAAATAATCTGCCGCGCGCGCGTCTGCTTAATAAGTTCGTTGAAGTTGTTGGCAGAAACGGCTTCCAACTCCTGGAAATCGCCATGGGAATCACTCATGGAGTGAATCAGATAATAGGCTGCATCAACATCACGGACTTCGGGGATTAATTCTACCGGCTTGGTAAAATCAATTTCTAATAATTGAATATTAGAATTTGCAAATACACCATCCGTAGGAAATCTTTTCTTATCCCTAACACAACAAATGATATGGTGCCCTAGTTCCAACAGAGCGGGCAACAAACGCTTGCCAATGTAGCCGGTAGCGCCGGTAAGCAAAATGGTCATTGGTCCGAAAGCTACGCCAAAGGTGGGATACGCGTAATCAATTCCGGATAGGCGGCAGGATCATCTCCGATAGCCAGCACCATCGCCAGGTAGGCCTCCCCTACCTTCCGCGCATCGCTGAGCTGCCCTTCGGCATGAAGCTCCATAAACTTTTCTTTTGATGAAAATCCGGTTTCATCAGCGGCTCGCAAGGTTGCTTGCATGTCCGTTTGCACCACACCAGGGGCAATGGCCCGCACCGCGAAAGGCCACTTGTCCTTGCGCAGCACCAATTCGCGCTCCTGCACCCGCGCCAACATGTCCAGGCCGGCCTTGGTGCTGCAGTACAACGACCACCCGTCATAAGGGCTTTTCGCCGCCCCGGTAGACACGTGCACGATCAACCTCGGTGCCGGGACGTTTCCGTAGGCTTTGATAAACGCATTGCTGAGCACCAGTGGTGCGGTCAGGTTAACACGTACCGTCTGGTCTATGGCCGCCGATTCCATGGTCCCCAAATGGGCAACCGGACCCAACATACCAGCGTTGTTGATCAGAATCACTTGTTCGCACCCTTCTTCTAACGGGGGAAAGGCGAACGTCTCCAGCGCAGCCGCATCGCTTAAGTCCAGGGACACGTGGGTATAAGCCGGATGCTCCGGACCCGATCCGCGCGCATAGCCCGTTACCCGAAACTTGCCCGAAGCGCAGGCAGCTTCTGCGATGGCCCGGCCTATACCGCGGCTTGTTCCGGTAATGAAGAGGTATCGCATGGCTCTTATAACTCTAAATTATTAACGCGTTCCTTGCGCACGTAGTTCAACTCTCCTTCTGACTTGGCAACTGCAGCGGCAATCACTGTATCGCCGGTGACGTTAACGACCGTGCGGCACATGTCCAACGGGCGGTCAATGGTCAGGATGATGGCAACCCATTCTGCGGGAAGGCCGACAGAAATTAATACGACCATCATCATGATCAGCCCGGCGCTGGGCACGGCCGCCGAGCCAATGGAAGCCAGCGTGGCGGTCAGGACAATGGTCAGTTGCTGGGCCATGGTCAGGTCAACCCAGTGCAATTGAGCCAGAAAAACCGTGCCCACGGCTTGATAAAGACTGGTGCCGTCCATGTTCACCGTTGCGCCAATGGGCAGCACGAATGAAGAAACTTGTGGAGAAACGCCCAGGTTTTCGCGCACACAGTCCATGGTAACCGGAAGTGTGGCCGCACTGGAACTGGACGAAAAAGCCAGCAACTGCGCCGGACCAATGCCGCGGTAAAAGTCGCGGTAACCGATCTCGCGGACAAAAATTCGCAATAACAGCGGATAAATGACATAGACCAGCGCAGCCAACCCACCTAACACGGTAACAGCATACCAGCCCAGCGACGAAAAAATGCCAAACAACTCTGCCGTAGAGCCAGCCATTTTAACCAGAATTCCCGCCATGAGGGCGAACACAAAATAGGGAGCGGCCTGCATGACCACGTCCACCATTTTGAGAAATACTTCGTTGATGCCGTCTACCAGTTGCTTGACGGGACGCACCTTTTCGCTCGGCAAAAAAAGCAGCGCAATGCCAAAAAACACCGCAAAAAAGATGACCTGCAACATGGAGGAATCCACCAACGCGCCAAAGACGTTGCTCGGCACCATGTCCACCAGGGGTTGCAAAGGCCGGGGCTGATCGCCGCGCACGGTTTTGGCCGCACTCTCGCGGATGGCCTCGGGCACGGCAGGCTCCGAACCGGCGGCGGCAACGGCCTCGGCATACGCCGGATCGGTCAACAGACTGCGGCCGTCCTTGAGTGGCACCCCGGCCTGCTCGGCCCAGCGCTCGTATTGAATGCGGTACTGCACCCGCTGCTCCTGCGGAACCCTTTCGCCCGGATTGATCAGGTTAACCAGCAACAAGCCCAGCGATACGGCGATCACCGTCGTGGCCAGGTAAGCCGACAGCGTTTTGATGCCCAGCCGCCCGAGCTTGCGCGTATCCGCCAGATCGGTGATGCCGCTGATGATGCTGAACAAGACCAACGGCACCGCAATGAACTTGAGCAGGCGGATGAAAATTTCGCCAAAGGGGTCTATCCAGGCCAGCGTGAAAGCGCTCCACCCTTGCGCGATGGACAGAAACGACCAGGCGATGCCCAGCGCCATGCCAATCCCGATTTTCCAATGAAGCGCGAGTTTCATGGGTGCGGAAAATCCCGGATGCCGGGGGCGTCTTGTTGCTCAGCATCAGGATGCTGGTAATGCCCCTGGCCGCGGTAGCGAAGCCAGTGATCGGCCAAAACCAGCGCGGCCATGGCTTCTACGATGGGAACCGCGCGCGGCAACACACAGGGATCGTGGCGGCCCTTGCCTTCAACCGTTACCGCATCCCCGTGCCGATCCACGCTTTCCTGGGGCGTGATGATGGTGGCCACCGGCTTAAAAGCCACGCGAAAATCGATGTCCATGCCGTTGCTGATGCCGCCCTGCACGCCGCCGCTTCGGTTGGTTGCGGTAGAAATGCGCCCGTCTTCCACGACATAGGCATCGTTATGTTCCGAGCCGCGCAGCGGGGCTCCGGCAAATCCGGAACCGTATTCAAACCCGCGGGTAGCGTTGATGCTCATCATGGCTTTGGCCAGGTCGGCGTGCAACTTGTCAAACACGGGTTCGCCCAAACCGGGCGGTACGCCGATGCAGACCGCACTGATGATCCCGCCGATGGTGTCGCCGTCTTTGCGCACTTCGCGGATCAGGGCTTCCATGCTCGCGGCCATGTCCGGGTCTGGGCAGCGCACGGGATTGCTTTCGGTCAGGCTGAGGTCCAGGGCAGTGTAAGGCTTGTCCAGCACCAGATGCCCAACCTGGCTAACCCAAGCGCGGCAAAACACACCTTGCGCCTCCAGGAACATCGAAGCCACGGAGCCGGCGGCCACCCGGGCGGCTGTTTCGCGTGCGGACGACCTTCCCCCGCCGCGAAAATCGCGTATACCGTATTTAATCTGATACGTAAAATCAGCGTGCGAAGGGCGATAGGCCTCAGCGATATGCCCGTAGTCTTTGGAGCGCTGGTCGGTGTTGCGGATAAGCAGCGCCAGCGGAGTGCCCGTGGTGCGGCCCTCAAAAACGCCGCTGAGCACTTCCACGGCATCGCCCTCCTTGCGCTGGGTCACAATAGCGCTTTGGCCGGGCCGGCGGCGGGCCATGTCGCGCTCGAGGCGCTCCTGGTCAAAGGCTATGCCGGGCGGACATCCGTCAATGATGACGCCGAGCGCCGGGCCGTGGGACTCACCGAACGTGGAAATGCGAAAAGACTGGCCAAAGGAGTTTCCGGGCATGGAGCAAAGGTAATGGAGGCGCAAGTTTTAGGTCATCCCTATCTTTGGCGCAAGGTATAGCCTATGTCGCTGTTGATCAAGAACATCCAGACCCTGTTTCAGGTGGAAGAAGGCCCCGGCCCGCATCGCCGGGTGGTCAAAGGCGCTGCCATGGCCGAACTGCCCGCTCTGGACAACGCTTGGGTGCTAACCGAAGGGGAGCAAATCGCCGGTTTCGGTACCATGGAAACCTGCCCGGATCGGGCAGAGCGCGTGATCGATGCCCACGGCAAACTGGTGCTCCCTGCCTGGTGTGATTCGCATACGCATCTGGTTTTTGCCGCCCCCCGGGAGGGGGAGTTCGTAGACCGCATCAAGGGGCTCAGCTACGAGGAAATTGCCGCGCGGGGGGGGGGAATCCTGAACAGCGCCCAGCGACTCCGCGACACTCCCGAAGGCGAGCTGCTGGAATCAGCCTGGTTGCGCTTGGGCGAAATCATGGACAGCGGTACGGGTGCGGTAGAGATCAAAAGCGGCTACGGTCTGGACACCGAAAGTGAGTTGAAAATGCTGCGGGTGGCGGCCCGGCTCCGCGAAATCAGTCCGGTTAGCATACGAACCACGTTCCTGGGCGCGCACGCCCTTCCCCGGAAATACTGGAACGATCGTTCTCAGTACATTGACCTTATTTGCGCTGACATGATTCCCCGCGTGGCGGCCGAGGGCCTGGCCCAATACGTCGACGTGTTTTGCGACCGCGGTTTCTTTACCGTTGAGGAGACCGACCGCATTTTGGCCACGGGCGCACGATACGGACTAAAGCCAAAAATTCACGCCAACGAATTGGATTATTCCGGGGGAATTCAGGTCGGGGTTAAACACAACGCTATTTCCGTGGATCACTTAGAGTGCACCGGACCAGACGAAATTGCGGCCCTGCTCGGCTCGGAGACGATGCCTACCCTACTGCCCAGCACGGCATTTTTCCTGCGTTTGCACTATGCTCCGGCACGCACCATGATTGATGCGGGGCTCCCGGTAGCCCTGGCCAGCGATTACAATCCGGGCAGCAGCCCATCCGGGCGCATGGCTTTTGTGCTTTCTCTGGCGTGCATTCACATGAACATGACGCCGGAAGAGGCGGTGAACGCCGCCACCCTGAACGGTGCCCGCGCCATGGAATTGGAGCAAGAGCTCGGCAGCATCGCGGTAGGCAAAACAGCCAACTTGCTGATTACCAAGCCGGCGCCTAATCTTGCCTACCTGCCTTATGCCTTTGGTACAGATCCGGTGCAAAGCGTTATCCTGCGCGGAAAGTTGCGTTGAGGGAATTTCCAAAAACCCGGACCCTGCATTGCACACGATTTCTTAGAGAATCCCTAATATTGCCGAACGGTTGGTCTTGGCCAGGGTTTCCGCCTCTCCCCTTTCATACCACCATTTTACAGTATTGGAAAAGGGATCTTTTTCAAGGTCCCTTGATTTTTGTCCTAAAAAGGATAAATTGAACAATTGTTCACAATCTGAATTGAGCGGCTATGGTAAAAGAACAACTGACCAAACCCGACAAGCGGGAAAAAATTGTCAAGGTATCGCTTCAATTGTTTGCGAAACACGGATATGATGCAACCACCATTCGCATGATTGCACAGGAGTCGGGAATTTCTCTGGGACTTTTGTACACGTATTTCGATGGCAAGAATGCTGTCCTCAAGGAAATTTTTGACATATCGCTGATTGATATAAAAAAATCACTCACTATTACAGAAGACTTTAGCAAACCCGAACGAAAATTTGAACACTTTGTGGATCAACTGTTTCAGGTAGTGCACAAAAATTTGATGTTCTACCGTTTGTTTTATTCGGTGCGCATGCAGCCTTCGGTTCAAAAGTTGTTTTTGAAAGAGTTGAACGCGTTTAACGCGTTTATTATGGCCACTTTAGAAGCCTTGTTGAAAGAATTGGGGGTAGCCAATCACAAGCAAGAGGCCATTCTGCTCTACGCCTGTCTGGACGGGAGCGGCAACCAATACGTGCTCCACAGCCGATCTTATCCCATTGAAGAGGTCAAAAAATCCATTTTCAAGCGGTTTACTTCCTGAACGCTCGTTCATGGGCAGGTCCTCAGTATTGCTCTGGGTCCTGGTTAGTGTGTTGTTCGCCGCCGATACTCCAGCACAGCCAGGCTCCCCTCTTGCTGCCTGGTCCCAACTGGTCGGTCGACTAGAACAAACACCGGGATTTTCCTCTGCGCAAGTGGGGTTTAGTTTGTTGCAACCGGATGGCTCGGTCCTGTTCGGCCATCAGGAACAAAAGGCCTTTATTCCTGCTTCTACGCTTAAGGCGGTGATCACTGCCGCTGCGCTGGATGTGCTCGGTCCGGAACACCGCTTTCGCACGCAGCTCGTCTATGACGGATCCCTGCAAGACAGCGTTTTGAATGGGAATCTCTGGATCATCGGCGAAGGCGACCCTTCTCTGGGCAGCAACCGGGAAGAACTACTTGGCGCTGCTGCACTCCTGAAAGAATGGGTGGCCGCAATTCGCGCTGCCGGCATTCGCCGAATAGAGGGCCAGGTGATCGGCGACGGCCGCTTTTACGGCGCTCCCGAAGTGCCTGGGGGTTGGGCCTGGGATGACCTGGGCAATTACTACGCCCCGGTTTTGACAGGCTTAACGCTTGACGAAAACCGCAGCTACCTCACGTTTAATACGCCAGAGCAAGTGGGTGCGCCTGCGGCGTTGCTCCGCGTAGAGCCCAATCTTCCCGGTTGGCTGTGGATCAATGAGTGCCGTTCTGGCAACCCAGGTTCAGGCGACGAATGCTACCTCTACGCTGCTCCCGGGCTTCGAACCATTTACGCGCGAGGCACCTTACCCCCCGGACGCCCTGGCTTTTCCGTAGAAGGCTCCTGGCCCGATCCGGACCTGGCCGCGGCACAACGGCTGGTGTTGGCATTGGAGGCAGCAGGCTGTAAAGTGAAGGGAGGGGCGGTGTCTGCGCTGCTGCCGCCCGAGGCGGTTATGGCTCAACTGCCGCAAAAGGCGGCGTCTGCCCAGCGGTCGCCTGGAGCAGCGGGCTCTTCGCCTGCATGGAAAGAGCGGCCGGACTCGCTCAGCCAAGTTTGGGTTGGCTACTCCCCTGCTTTGGGCGATCTGGTTCGCTGGACCAATGAAAAAAGCCTGAACGGCTATGCGGAAAGTTTTCTGCGGGCACTGGGGCAGAAGGACGGCGATCCCAGCATTAACGGGGGCCGCAAAGCCCTGAAATCCTGGCTCAGAGAGCGGCCGCAGATTTCCGACAGCGGGTGGAACCTGAATGACGGTAGCGGTCTTTCGCGCAGAAACACCGTTACGCCTTTGGGCATGGCAAACCTTATGGTATGGTGTTTGCGTCAGTCATGGGGGGATGTTTTTTATCAAAGCCTGCCGCGATCCGGGCAAAGCGGCACCCTGCGCAACCTCCTGCCAAATGAACCTGGCCGCATCGCCGCCAAAAGCGGCAGCCTGAATGGCACGCGAGCCTATGTAGGATTTGCAACTGGCATCTCCGGCCAGCGCTATCCCTTCTGTATAACGGTGAACCATGCCGAGGCCGGTCCGGCGGCCCTTCGAACTGCGTTGGAGCCACTGTTCAACGCCATGCTGGCTTTGCCTTGATGGAACTCCCGGAAACTATGGCGCCAGCCTAATC
>CAYSDI010000024.1:0-25885 GCA_964429745.1 uncultured Chitinophagales bacterium
GTGCGGGTCAGCGCTGGGGGGGCTCCTGGACCTGGAAACGGGCATTGCACCCGGGCCAGCCGGGCACCAGACGGAGTTGCGGGGGGGCGGGGGCAGTTTTGGCACCTGGCAGGGCGAAGGGCAGTTTCGCTACCGCAGCGACCGCTGGGTGTCGCGGAGTTTGTTCGGGCATCAACGCGCGGCGTTTGACTTTCCGGTGCACCATCCGGCGCTGACGGGTTATCGAATGCCGGATTTGGCGCTGCGGCGCTGGTACGGGGCCCAAGACGTCGGGGGTGCGGCGGGAGCGCAAGGGCAGTGGCAGGCCAGCTTCAGCGGCACGGGCACACAGCGCCAACTTCCCCCGAGTTTGCAGGCGTCTGACCAAGGCGAAGCCCAACAGGATCACTTATTACTCGGTGCCGCGCAATACCGCCGCAGCATCAAAACCTGGCAACTGGGTGTCCGCGCCGGCTGGACCGATGAGCGGATCGTGTACACCAACAAACAAGCGGATTTGCTCTCCGATGGCCGTGCGCACGCAGAGGAAGGGGCGCTGAGCGTCTCAAAATCGCTGGGCAACCGCTGGCAGTGGGAAGCCCAAACGGCTCTGCGCCGGGAATCCGTGGTATCCACCGGTTTTGCCGAACCCGTCAGGGCATGGGAGCAGCGGGCGCAGAGCAGCCTGCACGGGTTTCTGTCGCAAGCCTGGAGCGTGCGATTGGATATTCTGCAGGATCGCTACGATCGGGAATGGATGCCGATTCAGCCTGTGTTTCGCACATTTTGGAAGGATCGGGCGCGGGGGCCCCTGCAGCTTCAGGCAAGCGTTGGGGGGATGCGGCATTACGCGCGTCCTGCGCTGAACGATCGTTATTGGTACCCCGGCGGCAACGTGGATTTGCTGCCCGAAAGCGGTTGGATGCTCGACGGCGATGTTCGCATGGCCTGGAAGACCACTTGGTGGAAAGGCAATGTGCAAACCATGGGTTGGCTAGGCAACATCGACCATTGGATTCAATGGGCTCCAGGTGCCGGTTCTTTTTGGCAGGCAGAAAACCTGGCTTCGGTAAAAACTTCGGGCGTTGAGATTCGAATTGATGCAGAACGGCCCGTTGCAAGTGGACAACATACATCGTGTTATGGTCAGGTGATTTACGGATACACGCATGCGCGCAATGCTACCGGTGAGTTCCTGCTGTACCAACCGGGGCATCGGGCCACGGCTGTGGCCGGATTTCGATTCAAGGGCTTTTCGTTTGGGTTGCGGCAACAGGCCAGCGGTTGGCGGCCTGTATCGCGGGATGGCCAGGAGTGGTTGCCCGCTTACGCTCTCCTGGCTGCCGATTGCGGCGCCCTATTTGATCTGGACGACTGGCAAATCCAGGCCCAGCTCAGTTTGGAAAACCTGACCAATACCTATGTGGAATCGGTGGTTGGTCGACCCTTGCCCGGACGATCCTTTCGCCTTCAGGTAATCCTGCGCCGCAGCAGTGCCGGCTTTCAACAAAACAAGCCAGGCTAACCGTGCCGGGTACTTTAATTTCTTTGACACTTAATAATTAACACACCATGATTCGTTTGTTCAATGCTTCTGCTCTTTTAGCTGCACTTTTTTGCAGCAGCCTTTTCTTTTCCTGCAAGGAAGACGATTTGCCCGATAACCTAAATGAACCCGGGTTGTTCAGCGACGGATTCTTTGTTCTTAATGAGGGAAACTTCGGTTCCGGCAACAGCAGCGTGGATTTTTATCAACGCGGATTGGGCTTGCAATCGGATGTCTATGCCAACGCTAACGGTGGTCTTTCACCAGGCGATGTGGTTCAATCCATGACCCTGATTGGCGATCGGTATTTTCTGGTGGTCAACAACAGCGGTAAAATTGAAGCGCTGGATGCCGAAAGCGGGCAGGTAACGGGCACCATAACAGGACTTACGTCGCCTCGGTATGTCCATTCCGTTTCCAGTAACAAAGCTTATGTTACAGATTTATTCAGCGGAAGTATTTCTGTGGTCAACACCAATACGTTGCAGGTTGACGGACAAATTTCCACCGGAAGTTGGTCGGAGCGAATGGTCAGCATAGATAACAAGGTTTATGTTTCGCTGATGGTCCGCGATCGGATATGGGTCATTGACCCGCTAACCGATGCGGTACTGGATTCGCTGGACACGGGCCGGGAGCCAGAGGGATTGGTGGCTGATGCGGCTGGCCAGCTTTACATTTTAAGCACCGGTGGATTTATGCAAAGCACGCCGGAATTGCGCTGCGTAGACCCGGAATCCAAAGTTATGCTGCGTCAGTGGGTGCTCGGCGCCGTAGGTGATTATGTGAGTGATCTGGCTATTTCAGCAGACGGGAGTCAGTTGTATTGGCTGGGCCCAGGCGGAGTATACCGCATGGCCGCCGATGCACCCACAGCTCCGGTTGCCCCCTGGATTGCGAGCAATCCCGCAGTTTTTGCTTATGCGCTGGCGGTAGACGAGGGAGCCAGCGGCGAAGTGCTGGTGGGCGATGCGGTCGATTTCAGCAGCCAGGGAAATGTGTTCCGCTACAGTGCTTCGGGTACCTTGCTGGATTCCTTCCGCGTGGGGGTTAATCCGGGGGCGTTCCATTTTGTGCCATGAGCAGCGGCCGATACATTCAGCACTTTAGCGCCTTGGTTGGGTGGGCGCTTGCCTCCATGGCGTTGGTATCCTGCCGTTTCGACTCGGGAGAGCACCCCGCATTGCCTGGCGCTGTGGATTGTGCCGGGCTCCTGGAGTCGGAGACCCCGATTGTGTTGCAGCACGCCACCCGGTTGCAGGCCTGGCAAGGTCAGGGGTATGTGCGTCTGTTTATTCTGGCCACCGATAGTTCTTCACAAGAGACTTCCGGTTTTCGCTATTTGTTGGTGGATACCGGAGCAAGTTTGGGCCCGGAATGTTTTCCGGACCATGTTCGCGTGAACGTTCCGCTGACCCGTGCTGTCTGCGTCAGCACCACGCACGCAGCAGTCTTTGCCCGGCTAGACTGCCGCGAAGTACTGGTGGGCATGAGCTGGCTGGACAATATTTACGACCCTGAATTGCGGCGCCGTGCTGCGTCCGGTCAACTGCGTGAAGTGAGCCGCGAAGGCGATCTGAACCTGGAGGTCATCCTGGACCTTGAGCCCGGGCTTGTGCTGACTTACGTTACTGCCGACCCGGAGTACGGAGATTTTGACAAAATGCGCAAGCTTGGGGTGCCGGTTTTGCCCGTTGCAGAGTTTATGGAGCCCCATCCGCTGGGCCAGGCAGAATGGATCCGGCTTGGCGGTTGGCTTTTGGACCGGGAAACTCTGGCTGATTCCCTCTTTAAGTCCGTACGCCAGGCTTATTTGCAGGCGCGGGAAAAGGCGTTGGCCACTACTCAGAAACCTACCGTGTTTACCGGCATGGATTTCCAGGGAAGTTGGACAGTACCCCGCGGCGGCAGTTTTGCAGCCGTCTACCTCAAGGATGCCGGAGCGCATTACGTCTGGGAGGATGTCCCTGGCGCGGGTAATTACGCTGTTGACTTTGAAGCAGTGTTGGATCGGGCCGGTACGGCGGATTTCTGGCTGAACCCCGGGGCCGCACGGTCCCGTTCTGCAATGGCTGAATTCGATACCAGGTTGCGCCATTTTAGGGCGTGGAAACAAGACCGGGTGTACAACAACGATGCCCGCCTAAGCCTTGGCGGAGGCAACGATTATTGGGAATCCGCGATCCTGCGGCCTGATTTGGTGCTGGCTGATCTGATCGCGGTGTTCCACCCGGAGTTGGCTTTGCGCGACAGCCTGATGTACTACCGAAAGTTGCCCTTATGACCACAAGGCAACTTCCGGAAACCGCACAGCAACGCCTTTGGCTGGCTACCACACTTTTGTTTGTGGCGCTGCTGGGATTGTTTGCGGCAGACTTGTTGCTGGGCACGGTTCAGATTCCGGCAAGGGTGGTCTGGGCTGCGCTGTTGGGGGGACAGGAGATGGAAGCTAAGTACCGCATTCTCGTCCTGGAGAGCCGGTTGCCCAGGGCCATCACCGCAGTTTTGGGGGGATCGGCGTTGGCTGCCTGTGGCTTGCTGATGCAGACGTTCTTCCGCAATCCGGTAGCTGGGCCTTATATTTTGGGCATTAGTTCGGGAGCCAGCTTGGGCGTGGCTTTGTTGCTGCTTGGGCAGGGATCAGTAGGGCTTTTGGCCAGTTGGGACTCCGGTTCAGCACCTGGCGTAGTTGTGGCTTCGTCTGCTGGAGCGGCCCTAACAATGGGGATTATGTTGTTGCTGGCCACCCGGGTACGCGACCCTGCAACCCTGCTGGTGTTTGGACTGATGATGGGCAGTTTCACCGGAGCACTGGTGAGCTTGCTTCAATACCAGGCGGATGCAGCTTCGCTTCGGGATTTTGTTTATTGGACCTTCGGCAGCCTGGACCACACCCATTGGGCAGAGTTGGGTTTGCTTGCCCCAATCCTTGGTGTTTGCTTTGGAGTGGGCTGGTTGTTTTCCGGGCGCTTTGATCTTTTGGCTTTAGGCGACGATTACGCGCGTTCCATGGGTCTGGCCGTCAACCTGACGCGGGCGATAGCTATTTTACTAACCGCGTTGATGGCCGGTGCGGTGACGGCCTATTGCGGCCCGATTTCTTTTATTGGTGTGGCCGTTCCCCATGCGGTACGCGCACTCAGCGGCAGGACGAGTCACCTGGTTTTATGGCCACTATGCGCTTTGGGGGGAGCAGTATTGCTGCTCGGTTGCGATCTGATCAGCCGGATGCCAGGGATGGATACTACACTGCCCATCAACGCGGTGACCGCGCTGGTTGGCGCTCCGGCGGTCGCGGCCATTGTGTGGCGGATGCGCCGTGTCAGCACTTTTTTTCAAAGCGGAGCATGAAACATACCATAGAAAATGGTACGTCTAAGGCTCCGCTTGGTCTTCAAGCTAAAGCGCTGGGTGTTGGCTATTCCGGAAAGGTCTTGCCTGGCTTAGGCGTGGTCAACCTTTCGCTCGCTTCCGGGCAATTGACGGCGTTGGTGGGACCGAACGGTTCCGGAAAATCCACCTTGCTCAGAACTTTATCTGGCTTGATGAAACCGCTGCACGGAAGCCTGCTTTTGGATGGTCAGCCGGTTCAGCGATGGGGTCCCCGAGTGCGCGCGCGAAAACTCGCGGTTGTTTGGACTGCCATTCCCCCGGTAGGCGAAATGCGCGTATTGGACTTGCTGCGTTTGGGGCGATTTCCCCACCGCGGTTGGGCCGGAGATGATCCGAAAGGCGACGTGCAGGTAGAGCGCGCTGCTGACGATTTGGGTTTGCGGGCACTGCTTATGCGGCCTATATACCGGTTGAGCGATGGGGAGCGGCAACGGGTACTGATCGGCAGAGCCCTGGTTCAGGATACCCCTGTTTTGCTCCTGGATGAGCCTACACATTACCTGGATGTCGTGCAGCGCGCCGAAGTATTCCAATTGTTGGCCCACCAGGCAAGCGGGAGAAACCGATCGTTACTCGTGGCGACCCACGAAGTGGAGTGGGCCTTGCAGGTTGCTGATTACCT
The DNA here is from genome assembly GCA_964429745.1 of uncultured Chitinophagales bacterium. Taxonomy (GTDB): domain Bacteria; phylum Bacteroidota; class Bacteroidia; order Chitinophagales; family BACL12; genus WGOA01. Next base: position 5,541 of record CAYSDI010000024.1, read on the forward strand.
TGCAGTTATTGCTCCTGAAGGGCTGGTTGTTGGCCCAGCAGAACAAATTCGTCACAGCGGTATCCTGGAACGGGTTTACAGGAGCGACAAGTTGCATTTTGATGCTGAAACCGGACGCTTTTTGGCGCGCTGACCCGAGCTAGCCGCAAGGCACATAACACCGAACCGTTTCAGAAGGACAAGCTGCTACTCCGTGTCCTGGAAAAATTGCAGTGAGACCGAGTTAATGCAATAACGCAAGCCAGTTGGTCGGGGTCCATCGGGAAAAACGTGGCCCAAGTGCCCTCCACACCGGTTGCAGTGCACCTCCGTGCGTTGCATGCCAAGTTTGCCGTCCTGGGTTTCCCCAACGTGATTAGGTTCTTCCGGTTGGTAAAAACTGGGCCAGCCGGTGCCGGAATCAAATTTGGTTTCCGAACGGAAGAGCAGCAAACCACAACCTGAACAGGCATAGGCCCCGCTGGCTTTGTTATCGTTGTACGGACCAGTAAATGCTCGCTCTGTGCCCTGTTTGCGCAAAACATAAAAGGCCTGGTCGCTGAGTTGGGCTTGCCATGCTTCTTCTGTCCGGTCCAAGGGTTGACCGTCCCAGGTCAGCAGCAAATCCACCTTTGGCGAAGAACCCTGATCAGCCTGAGTGGCTTGAGGCTTTTCGGGAGTGTTTTGGCTGCAGGCAGCACCTGCGGTTACCAGAAGAGCGCCTAAAAAGAATAGGCCGCAAAAAGCTGTTGAAAACAGGCCATTCCAATGAGGACCTGCAAAGGTATGCTTAGCGTTCATCTGCCTTCAAACACATTCTTCATCAAAATAGTTTGCCTCCGCGCAAAAATGGATTCCAGATCAGAAAATTTGCCGTTTCAAAGTGTCAAATGTGAACTAAATGTTAAATCAACCGTAAATTTTAAACAGAAGTAATTCGCCACACTTATGCCATGAAAGCAATCTTTACCCTGTTTACCTGTTTCCTGCTGAATCTTCAAGCGAGCTATGCTCAGGTAGAATTGGCTAAAACCATAGACGAAAATGGTCAGTTGACTGCAATTTGGTTCCAAATGGGGCCAGAGGAGGTGCAAGTCATTCGGTTTTATCCCAGCGGGCAATTGCAGGAAGTGGGGAATTGGTACCAAGGTCGATTGCACGGCTCGTGGGCCATGTGGGCTGAAAATGGCCACAAAGTAGGCGAAGCCTATTACCGAAATGGCCATAAAACCGGGTGCTGGAAACTTTGGAGTCCGGCAGGAGAGTGGCAATATGATTTGTGGTACGACCAGGATCAATTGGTCGACGCGCGAATACCTTCACGCTGAACGTAAGGGAGGTTGGCCTGAATCCAAGGGCTTGTGGCTATTTGTGCCCCGCCATGCAGCGGTTCACGCTTAAGACGAGGTCTCCCACGCGTTCAATACTGGAGACCAAATTCAGGAAAGCAATGCTCTGCAGCGCAGTGATTTTTCCTTTTTCCAATGATCGGAAAATTTGGAGGTTGAGTTGATCGCGTGCGGCATCAATTTCCTTTTCCGCCGCTTCTGCAGCAGAAAGGTCGACTTTGCTAAAATCAGCTTCCAGATCCGCGGCCATCTGCTTTATCCGGGACAACACCAGGTCAAACAGGCGTTGGATAGGTGCCTTAACCTCTTCAGGGATCACAATTTGGTCCTCCTGAAGTTTTGGTTCACTCAGGGCCAATCGGCAGAAGATATCCGCTATACGCTCCAGCTCGTTAATGATCGCAAGCAGGCTTTGGATGCGTTGAGAGCCCGAGCTGCTAATGTCCTTTTCAGAAATCGCTGAAAGGAAGTTGGCAATCTCCAATTCCATCTGATCCGTGATCTCCTCCCTGCGCCGAATTTTATCAATGAGATTGAGCTTGTCCCTGGGTTTTCCAAAGTAGAGCATGATGACATTGCTCAGCATTTTCTGAGTCAGCTTGCCCATTTGCGCCGTTTCCTTCCTGGCCTCCTCAATGGATAGTTCCGGCGTCTCCATGATACCGGCTACAATGTACTGAAGGCTTGTTTCCTCCTCATCTTCTGAACTGGAGGGTACTATTCTGTAAACCAATTTTTCAAAGAAAGGGAGAAACCACATCAGAAGTAAAACGTTCGCTACATTGAAGAAGGTATGAAACAGCGGTAGGCGATCATTCGGAGAATCTACGGTTACCTTAAGAGTTTCCACACCTGCTAGCCTGGCTGCTTTGAGGTATCCGTATCCCTCCCGCAACGCATACTTTTCCGGGTCCATCTGATCGGGCATTACTACGAGACTGCTGGCGTCCAGTCCTGCTGTTCGGATGGAGTCGATGAGGAAATTCTCGCGATCCGGATCAGCCTGAAAAGCGCTTGCTATAGACTCTGAGACGTTGATATCCACCAATTGTATGGTTTCTTCTTTGCCCAATGGAATTTTTTCAAGAAATTGAATAACCCAGTTAAAAGCAAAAAGCATCCATATTACCCCAACAACATTGAACAAAAAGTGAAAGCGCGCTGCCCGTTTGGCGTTGTTATTAGCAACTAAGGCAGCCATATTGGCCGTGATGGTGGTCCCTACATTTTCGCCCAGTACCATTGCTGCTGCAATGGGGAAAGAGATCCATCCATTGGCAACCATAACTAATGTAATTGCGGTCGATGCGGAAGACGATTGAACAATAACTGTTAATAAGGCACCTATACCAATGAACAACAAAGTGGAAAGGAATCCCATGTTCGTGTAACGATTCAAGAACTCCAATAGCTCAATGTTAGCCGGATCGTCAAGATCAGGTACGTTTGATTTGAGAAACTGAAGTCCAATGAATAGAATGCCGAATCCTATAATAAATTCCGCCAGATTCCGCAGTTGATTCCGACTGGAAAACATCAAGGGCATGGCCAAACCAACCAGGACGATGGCCAAAGGGGTGATGTCAACCTTTAAACCCGCGTAATTAACAATCCAACTGGTCAACGTAGTGCCGATGTTGGCCCCCATAATCAACCCAAAGGATTCTGTTAAGGTCAGAAGGCCAGCATTGACAAAACTGACCACCATCACAGTGGTAGCTGACGAAGATTGGACCAGCGAGGTGGTGACAAATCCTGTAAAAATTCCCTTTGCAGGATGGCTGGTAACCGTTCGGAGAATCTCGCGCAACCGCTTTCCTGCTAACTTCTGGATACCGTCGCTCATCATCTTCATGCCGAAGATGAAAACGCCCAGTGATCCAATGATGAGCAGGATCTGCCAGATAAACTCAAGTATAATCAACGCTGGAGTAGGTTAGTAGAGCTCAATCCGGAAGCATAAATACAGTTGGACAGCCCTGTCGTTATTTTGCACGAAGTGAAAATAGGGCACAAGCGGCTTGAAATGCCCAACTTTCGCAGATTCCTGGCCTTAACCTTGGCTTAATACAGGGTTCATGTTGGGCTGGTTTGCAAGACCTATTTTTGTACTTTCTGAACCGCCCGTTATGCAAACAGAATCTATTCATGTGCTAATTGTGGACGATGAGCCTGATATTCAGGAATTCATCCGATACAACCTTCAAAAGGAGGGCTATAGCGTTAGCACGGCAAGTAATGGTCCGGATGCATTAAAGCGGGCTAAGGAGCGACTGCCAGATCTTATTTTGTTGGATATTATGATGCCGGAAATGGATGGCATAGAGGTCTGCAGCGAATTGAGGGCCGATGCCCGGTATAAAAACACGGTCATTGCCTTTTTAACGGCCCGGTATGAAGATTTTACGCAAATAGCGGGATTTGATGTCGGCGCGGACGATTACATCAATAAACCCATTAAACCCAGGCTCTTGCTAAGCCGGATCAAGGCGTTGTTAAGGCGCAAGTTGGAAACTATCCAGGATCACAACATTCGGTACGTGGGCGACTTGGGGATTGACCAGGAGAAGTACTTGCTTTACCGCAACGGGGAAGTGCTCAATCTGGCCCGAAAGGAATTTGAATTGATTAATTTACTGTCCTCCCGACCTGGTAAAGTGTTCTCCCGGCAAGAAATTTTTAACAAAATTTGGGGATACGACGTGATCATTGGAGAGCGGACAATCGATGTGCATATTCGCAAGCTGCGAGAGAAAATTGGCTTAAAATCCATCAAAACCATCAAAGGAATCGGGTATAAGCTCGATTTATGATTAAGAATCCCACCCCTCGGGGAATTGTCGTACGCACCGCAGCGCTTACTGCCCTGGTTGTCTTCCTCTTTTTGCTGTTAGTGTACGTAATCTTCCAAGATAGCCTGCATCCTTTTTTGTTGTTAGCAATACCGCTGTTTGTATTTGGTGTAGCCTTTGCCATTCAATTGCAGGCTTTGGAGCGGTTTATCTACAGAAAAATTAAGGTTATTTATAAAAATATTAGTCAATTAAAAACGCCCAAAGGAGTTCCCAAAAAGAAAGTAGACCTTGACCGTGACATCATTTCAGAAGTAGAGCACGAAGTGATGGAATGGGCAGATGTTCAGCGCAATGAAATTCGCCAGCTTCAAGACATGGCGAATTACAGAAAGGAGTTTCTCGGCAATGTGTCACACGAGCTGAAAACACCTATTTTTTCTATTCAGGGCTACATTGATACCCTTATTGACGGCGGACTGGATGATGCCCGGATCAACATGGAGTATCTGCACAAAGCAGCGGCTAACATTGAGCGGATGATTGCTATCGTCCGCGATTTGGAGAACATTAGCTTGCTGGAAAGCGGTCAGTTGCAATTGGAACTATCCACTTTCAACATTTGCGAATTGGCAGCAGAAACTTTGGAGGCCCTGGAAGATCAAGCGGATGCGGCCGACATGTCGCTTGGATTCAAACCGGGCATTAATCCCAATGTCAAAGTCAGGGCTGACCGCAACCGTGTCCGGCAGGTTCTGATCAATTTTCTGACCAATGCTATTCGCTATGGAAAAGAAGGAGGCTATGCTCGGATTGGTGTCTACGACATGAGCGATAGAATTCTGGTTGAGGTTTCCGATAACGGGATTGGCATTGCGCAGGAAAATCTGGGGCGGGTGTTTGAACGATTCTTTAGAACGGACAAGGCCAGGACCAGGGAGCGGGGTGGCACAGGCCTGGGACTGTCTATTGCCAAACACATCGTCGAGGCCCATGGTATGGGAGTGAATGTCCGGAGCACCGAAGGCGTGGGCTCTACGTTTGGATTCACCATGCCGAAGCCCTAAAAATGCAAACGCGCCAGCGGTTAAACTGGCGCGTTTACGCGTCTAAAAAGGAAAGTGGAGGGCTATAGGGTGCTTTTAAAAACCCCAAAGACAAGGCTTGCACAATTTATAACACCGGAGTTTACTCCTGTAAATGAGGATGTTAAAAATTGTGCGTAACGCAGTGTCCGGGGTTTTTAGAAGTACCCTTAATCTTGGATGCGGACCACGGTGCCGGTCTGCATCTTGCTTCCGGTGCGAAGTTCGTACACATAGGTTCCAGGGGCCAACTGGCTTCCGTCAAAAGAAAGCGTGTGGCTGCCAGACTGCAAGATCTGGGCGGGTTGTTCAAAGGCTACTTTGCCTTCGGCATCGAAAAGTCGGATGGAAGTCTGAACGTTATCATAGGCAACTTCAAACTGGAGCGTCAATTGATGTTGGAAGGGGTTCGGGCTGGCCATCACTTCTGCTGAAGCTACATCCAAAACACCCATTCGAGCTGGAATCAACCTTATGCTCATCAACTTCTCGAAACCACCGCTGGGTTCGATGCTCATGACCAGGTGGAGCTTATTATCTGCTTCGTCAAAAAACCAACCATCTTCGGCATAGTTCAGGGATGCGAGCGATGGATTGGAAGGAATTAACGAACCGTCTTCGCGGGATAAACGAGGGGCTTTCCCAGAAGGAACTTGGAACGTAAACCGGTTGCCCGACGGGGAAAATCCGTGAAGTTTTAAGGTAAATTCCTGGGGCATGGGTTCGTCAGTAAAGCCCACTTGGAAACCTTCGTTGACCGGTACCCATTGGGTACCGCGGTGACCAAACTCCGGCAACCAGTCTGCAATAACCTCGCTCTCGTACATATTCTCGATGACCGAGCCGATATTGCGCGTCAGGCGAACCTTGCCGACAGGCCCGACTTCGTATGGATTGGAGCTGATTTCTAAGTTGGCATACTCGCGCGAAGGGCAGCGGTAAGCATTTGCAGTGGCATCAGCGGTACAACTTGCGGTGCGGAAATCATATTGCTCACCAAAGTAAACAGTTGGTGTACCAGAACCACTTACCATGCCCCTTAGGTCAATAAAAGCTCCGAGGAAATCATCGCGGTCAATGCGGACACGAGGACCACTTCCCCCGATAAATTCGATGTTCCTGGCATAGCTGTAGATGTCTACTACATCTGTTTCAATAACAATGCGTTTATCAAAACCAATGACATCCACGTCTTGTATTTTAGGCTCTTTGTTTCCATTGTCAAAGCTGGTGAACACGTTGATTGCGCCAAGATTCTTGGTGGTTGGGACTATCTGGTTGGCTGTTTCATGAATCAACCCAACACCTTGAATAGACGAGCCCTGGATGTTGACCCCAGAACCGTTATCAGCGAGAACTGAATTGCGCAACGTAACCAGATCGCCATCCAACCATGCACCACCCATCGTGTTTTTGTATCCGGTAAAATTGTTGAAGAACATGGTCGTGCCATTGCCAAGACCCGGGCCGACGAACAATCCCCACCCCGTAGTGCGGTAAAACGCGCGGTCATAACTTCCCTCTGTACTGTTGTTAGAATGGGCAATGTTTCCAGTAAAGAAGTTAGCAGGCACCGTTTCAGCAGTTCCAGCGCCGTCGTAGAAGAAGCCGATTCCATCTAAGCTTCCGGCTGCATGGTTATCGCGCACGATGTTGTTGGGGTTTGCCAGCCAAAAGGTGCCGGGATGGCGCTCTGACTGAAGCGAGCTAAACTGGCCGCCAGGGAAAGCAAAATCATCCATATCTGGAATTCGCTTGGTCATCAAACCGAGGTTGCCAACAAACTCGTTGAACATTTCATTCCCGTCTTCTGCAACTACATAACAATGAGAGAACACGTTGTAGGCAACGTTATTATTGACCTTAACACCGTTGGTTCCGTGCACGACAAAAGCCCGGTGGAAAGAACGGTGCACGCTGTTGTTATTGGCGTAATCGCCGTAGGAGTCCCCGCTAAAATGCCAGTGCATCGGGTAACGGGCCTGCTCACCGTACCAGCCCATGCGAAAGAACTCAACCCCTTCGACTTTGGCATGTGAACCGTTCATGACCATGACGTGACCGCCATTTTGGGACGTTTCCGAAGATGCATCACCTTGTAGAACGATGTCCCGCGTCAATAGGCCGATTTCGGCCCGCATATCAATGGCATAACCATGGATGGTGTCTACTTTTCCGTAGTGGCGGAAGTTTAAACCAGGGGTTACTCGGATTTGGTGGCCAATGACTTCTACTATGGTGCGCACCTCCGTTTGTTCCGCATCTGTGCCACTCGGAGCAATGACCACTTTGTCACCAACTCTCCAGCCCATGCTCTCTGCAGTTTCTAAAATGGTTTGCCCGGGTGAAACAGTCTTTTTGAGTTGTGTCCAGGACGGCACACCAGCACGAGCTCCGTGCAGCTCGAGTCGGCCGCCACCCATAACCATAAGAAACTTATTGCCTAAGCCCATTCCCGTCACATCAGCGATGTCGCCGGTAAAGGTGATGATGGCTTTGTGTTCATAGCGATCCGTTTCTGTGCCAATGCGAAATTCACCGCCCGTTACCAGAATGTAGCCCGTAGTCAGGTTGATGTTCTGGTCAGCAAACACCAGGTTGCCTTGAATTTGAATCCCTTTCAGGGCAGGGGGGCTCACATCCAAAATAACCGTTTTGCCAGGACCGATGGTAACCGTTGTCCCTGCGGCCGGTAGCGTGCCTCCCCAGGTAGCAGGGTCAGACCAAAGTCCGGTTTGAGCATTAAGCGCGGAAGAAAGCGCCAACGAGAAACACAAAAGCAGGTTCCGAAAGGAGAACCTTGAAAGTGTAAAGGGGGGGTTTTGCATAAAAAATGATTGGTAGTTGAAGTTCATGTTTGGCAACGGATTGCAGAGGAACCCTTTCCTATACTTCTGCAACACGACCAAAACTATTCGGTACCTTCAAATTCCGGCAATTCGTCGAGGAAAGTTGCACCAAAAAATGCGCCCTTCGTTACTATGTTGATAATGAATAATTTGCTAGACAGCCACTATGGGAATTAATAAACAAAGGCATGCTCACTTCAAAATAAACTAGTTTGTTTGGAACTTAAAATCATTTTGTGACTTGAAAAAAATGTGCTCTTGTTGAAAAAAAATGCCATTTAGTGTCTGTGCAACAGGTAGTTTGTGACTGGAGTAAATGCCTTATAAACTCTTAAATCAAAAGCGTGACGGCCAATTTATGTACAATTTCTCAGTAAAAATTTTCAATTTATTCCTCAAACGTGACGCTAAATTAAGTGTACAGGATGTTCTTCCTTGGTTAACCGCCATGCCGAACAGGACGGAAAATCCGATCCATTCGAACGGTACCAAGTTTAGCAGGGAAGGCCGTGTGAACGTCCCAACTCCACCAAACGAACCAGGCCTTGCCAACCACATGGTCTTCGGGAACAAAGCCCCAGAAACGCGAATCCTGGCTTTGATGGCGGTTATCGCCCATCATAAAGAAATAGTCCATCTCAAAAGTGTACGGGATGGATTCCCCAGCCACTATGCGGCGCTCAAGTGCCGGGTATCCTGCTCCTGAATATGCAGAATGTTCAAAAACTTCAACAATGCGGCGATAGATAGGCAAGTTAGCCGCCGTAAGCGATACGGTTTGGCCTTTGGCGGGTACTTCTAAAGGCCCGAACTGGTCTACATTGCCTGGAAAACGCTGGTCATGGGGGTAGAGTGCGTCCGCCTTTTCCATCGGAAAAGGAACTCTGCGCACCCGAAGCACCTCCGACTGGTTGCGAATGGCACTTATTTCAGTGGAATCCGCGTGAATTTCTACGAAGCCTCCATAAACCGTTTCGCCGTTCCGGTCTTGCAACATTTGCCCCACCTGCATTTCATAAGTGGCCACCCCTGTATTGATGCCAACTTCTTTTTTCAGGAAGCGATCGCTCAGGTAAACATTCGGTTTCAGGTCAACCCGGTACTTAAATTGCATGTGCTCGCCGCGAAAAGCGGGCTTTCCATCAATCAGGAGCTGGCGGTTGCGGACCTCCAACACATCGCCGGGGACGGCGACGCAGCGTTTGATGTAATTCTCGCGCTTGTCCACTGGAAAGGCCGTAATCAGGTCATTTCCCGGGCGAAGGGGTCCCGATGCAAAAGGCAGACCCTGTTGGGATAGCATGGCTACAATCTGCGTGTTGCGGTAAAAGGTTTTGTCGTTCAGGTCTCGCTGCAAATCGTAAAAACTACGAGTGCTGCCCACAGGCACGAAGACGGTATCGCCTTCCGGCCAGTTGAACACTACAATATCATTGCGTTTTACCCGCTGAAATCCAGGCATCCGCATGTAGGAAATGGACGGTTTTTCCAGGTAGGCCTTTGTGCCCAGCAACGGCATGCGCTGGTGGGCAAAAGGGAAGGCCAGCGGCGTATTCGGAACGCGTGAACCGTAGTGAAACTTGCTGACAAACAGAAAGTCGCCGGCCAGCAGACTGCCCTCCATCGAGGTGGTGGGAATGGTGTAGGCCTCGAAGAAGAAAATCCGGATGAAGGTGGCGGCAACCACGGCAAAAGCAATAGCGTCGGCCCATTCGCGCAAAACGCCTTTGGAACCTGGCGTTGGAACCTCATCAGCGGCCAGGTAGCGCACATTTTTGTTCAGCCCCATCCACGGAAAGAAAATATAGGGAAATACCATGGCGGCTATTCCATCCCAAAACCCATCTCGTCCAAAGCGCTTGGCCAAATCCACCGCCAGAATGAGCCACACCACAGCATTCAGAATGGGAATGCACATCATGATGAACCAACTCAGCGGTTTGTCCACCAGGCGGGTCCAGCAGTAATAATTGTAGAACGGAACGAACGCTTTCCAGGCGTCCACGCCGGCTTTGCGAAACAACAAGGCCAGACCCGCATGCGATGCGAAGACCATTAACCCGAGAATCAGGTAAAATCCGAAAGAAGCATTGGCGTCCATGCAGGCAATTCAGGGTTAAGGCAGTCTGGAAAAGCGGGAAGAGCTTAGGTGCCGGAGGGCAACAGCGCAGGTTGATTCAATCCGCTGGATACGGTCACAAGCGCACAAAGTTAACCGAGTGAGGCCTATGTAGCCGTTCATTTAACGCTAAATTAACAATAGGTCTGCATTCAGCTCCCGAGCTCCAGCAAATCGCGCATTGTAAAGATGCCTTGTCGGCCGGGCAGCCAACTTGCGGCTTCTAAAGCTCCGCGGGCGAACCCTGCGCGGCTGTGGGCGGCGTGCTCCAACAAAATGGAATCCTCCGGACTGCTAAACCGGAGCTGGTGAGTTCCCGGCACATTGGCCTGGCGATGCGCTTGAATGGGCAAAATCCCTGTTTCAGGATTCTGAGTGGAGTCATCCTCAAGCGCCCATTGCTGGTAGTCCGGGTGGCGTTCAATGACCGATTCAGCCAGGTGAATGGCCGTGCCGCTCGGGGCATCCAGTTTGGCCGTGTGGTGTGTTTCGCTGAGCGAAACACGGTAGCGGGGGTAGCGCGCGAACAACTGGGTGGCGTACTCCTGGAGAGCAAAAAAGAGGTTGACCCCAATGGAGAAGTTAGGGGCATACAAAACGGCGCCCGACTGCGCAAGGCAGGCTTCCCGAATGCGGGGTAGATGCTGGTACCAACCGGTAGTGCCGATCACCATCGGGACCCCTGCTTGCAGGGCAGCCAGCATATTGTCCACAGCCGCATCCGGCCGCGTGAACTCAATGACCACATCCACCTGGCCCAAAGCTTCCTTTAGTTGATTGGGTGATATGCCAGCATCCAGGGTCCAGGCCAGGGTTAGGGCAGGGGAGTGGCGGTGCGCAGCAGGCGATTCGCCCGCCGTTTGCTCAAGCAATTCGGCTTCTACAGCGCGACCCATTTTTCCATAGCCCAAAAGGCCCAGTCGAAGGGGGTTCATCGGTAGGTCAAAATAAGTTGTAACCCTTGCGCTGGGAACGCCAGGCGATTCGCCTTAGAAAACTGGGCAGCCTGCGCAGAAAAAGCGCCGGAAGCCGGCGCGGTCCAGGGGTTCCAACGCAGACTCAGGTCATTGCTGACGTCAAAGTGAAACAAGTGGGCATCCACAACAGCATCCACGATTTGGAGCCCGTAAAAAGCCACCGTAAACAGGACAGAGGCATCCAGTTGGCGCCGGTAATACTCTTTGGTCTGGAGCACGGAGGATTCGCTGAAAGCGGGCAGCGGGTCAATGGTGCTGGGATCTTCATCGGTCTTGGCCAGGAAAGCCTGCCGGTAAAAACGGTGTTGGTCAGCGTTAAAGTAGACCCAATAACCCAGCCCGCCCAGGCCTCCGTAGACGAGGGGCAACTTCCAGTATTTTTGGTTGTAAATCTGGCCCCAGCCAGGCAGCACTGCCGCTCGCCAAGCGGCTTTTGTGGGCGAATGGCGCTCGGGGTCCTTGGCAACTTTGGCTTGCACCAATGCGCTGTCGCTGCTCAAAGCTGGAGGTTGCGCTTCAAGGGTATTTATGGCCGCGCTGTCCACGGGTAAAACAGGCCTGGATTGGACGTAGAAAGACGCGCTGAGCAAACCGAGCAGCACTGGCCATGCCCGACGCTGTCCCAACCAAAATATCCGATGCGCAAGCTTCATCCGTGGGTTAAATCCGTTGATTATCTCCGTTGATTAACGGATTGAATAACTCCGTTGGTTAACGGAGCGATTCGGCAATTCTATATAAATCGTCTTCGGAATGGTATTGAATCACCACTTGTCCTTTGCCCTGCCGGCCTTCCTGAACCAGGACCCGAGCGCTGAGTTTGGAGCTCAGTTCGTCCTGCAACCGGCGGATTTCAGGGCGCATCGATTTCTTTGATGGGCTGGCGGTGCTGTTTTTTCGCGGTTTGTAATGGGCTGCTTCTTGCTCCAGTCGACGCACGTTCATGCCCGCGCTCATTGCGCGGCGGAACAAATCCAACTGGGCTACCGGATCGCTTAATCCGCTGAACGCTTTGGCGTGGCCGAGGCTAATCTCGCCCTGGCGAAGTGCTTGCTGGATGTCGGGGATTAGTTTGAGGACGCGCAGGTAATTCGTGACGGTAGAGCGATTTTTGCCCACCCGGTCGGCCAACTGATCGTGGTGGAGCCCACATTCATCTAAAAGCCGCTGGTAATGCAGAGCAATCTCGAGCGGGTTGAGGTCCTGCCGCTGGATGTTCTCTACCAGACCGATCTCCAGCATCTCCTGGTCGTTGGTTGCTCGGAGGTAGGCCGGTATGCGTTTAAGCCCCGCAAGCCGTGCAGCGCGAAGGCGCCTTTCGCCCGAAATGAGCTGAAAGCGTCCGGATTCCAGCCGCCGCACTGTGACCGGCTGGATGACCCCATGAATGCGAATGGACGCGGCCAATTCGTCCAGGGCCACCGGGTCAAAATCTGTGCGCGGCTGATAGGGGTTGAGCTCCACGGCCGCAACGTCGATTTCCGAAACGCCGGTCATGGTCGCGGCTGCTGCGGCCGGGCTGTCGGTGGCATCCATGTCGCGCAACAGCGCTCGAATACCTTTGCCGAGTTCCTCTTTTCGTTTGCTCATCATGGGTAAGTCATCGTCGTTTGCGCGTTGTCGATTGCCGGGCGAATCCTTCGGCTCGAATTTTGAATGCCGAATCTTGCAGGCGGAATTTTGCAAGCGTAGTCATGAATAACGAATTCGGCGCAGCGGTTTACTCCTCTTCCAAATTCAGCACCCGTTCCGCTTGTGGAATGCGTGTGGCATTGTTTTTCTGAAGGATTTCGCGGGCCAGATCCATGTATTGTTGCGAGCCCTTGCTCTCCGCATCGTAGAGCACCACAGGCTTGCCAAAACTAGGGGCCTCGCCCAAACGGGTGTTGCGGTGAATCACGGTTTCAAAAACCAGCTCCTGGAAATGGCGGCGCACCTCTTCAACCACTTGGTTGGACAAGCGCAGGCGCATGTCGTACATGGTCATCAAAATGCCTTCGATCACCAGGTGTTCGTTCAGGCGGTTTTGAATGATGTTGATGTTGTTGAGCAGCTTGCCCATGCCTTCCAAAGCAAAGTATTCGCTTTGCAATGCGATGATCACCGAGTCAGCGGCCGACAGCGCATTCACCGTAATCAGGCCCAGCGATGGTGGGCAGTCAATGATGATGAAGTCATATTCTTTCCGCGCTTTTTCGAGCACGGTCCGCATGCGGTTTTCGCGCTGAGGGTGGTTGATGAGTTCAATTTCTGCCGCCACCAAGTCCAGGTGGGAGGGGAGCAAATGCAGCATCGGCAACTGCGTGTTTTGAACGGCGTCTTCCAGCGGCATTTCGCGCACAAGGCAATCGTAAACGCTGGCGCGAATTTGGCGCGGATCAAAGCCTACACCGGAGGTGCTGTTGGCCTGCGGATCGGTGTCCAGCAAGAGCGTTTTGTACTCCAGCACCGCCAGACTGGCCGACAGGTTAATGGCCGTCGTGGTTTTGCCGACACCACCTTTCTGATTGGCAATTGCAATAACTTTTCCCATGGTTTAGCTCGTTTCCGATTGGGCTCCGGGGTTTGGAAGGTGCCTTGAAGCACCGCGCCTCCGCTGCCGAAGAATGATTTAAAAGGTGAGGGTCTCCCCGATTTCCGGCAAAAGCAGTTCTACATCCATCACGTCAAATGCCTTGAAGGCCGCTTCGCGGTTGATCACAATCTGGGGAAAGGTATCGTAATGCACCCCAACTGTTTTGGGTGCGCCACAATACACAGCGGCCAGCGCAGCATCCACAGCGCCCATGGTAAAATTGTCGCCGATGGGCAAAACGGCAAAATCCAGATCGTGCTGGTCGCCAAGGAGTTTCATGTCCAGTGTCAACGCGGTATCTCCAGCGTAGTAGAATGCGTGGTTTCCCATTTGCACCACAAAGCCGCAGGGGTTACCCGCATAACTACCGTCCGGCATTGAAGACGAATGCACCGCTTTGACCAGTTTGACCCTGCCGAAGGCAAAAGCATAACTGCCGCCGATGTTCATGCCATGCACCTTTTGGACACCTCGTCTTTGGTACCAAGTTGTGATCTCAACATTGCTCAGCAACAATGCACCGTTGCGTTTCAGAATGCTTTCCGCATCGGCCACATGGTCTTCGTGCCCGTGCGAGAGCAAAACTACGTCGGCCTGAATGGCCGAAACGTCAACCGCCGCAGCCGCCGGGTTGCCGCTGATAAACGGGTCAAACAACAAGCGCTGGCCTTGCTCTTCTACCAGAAAACAGGAATGGCCGTAATACGTAAAATTCATCCGGAGCTGGAAACGTTAAAGGTTAGCGCAAAAGTTTTGGTTTGTGCGCAATGGAGGAGCTGTCCGCCTGCTGGCGGCCCAAGCGGCATGCGATAAAGATACACCGGGGGAATGGGGGCATCGGGCCAGCCCGCCTGCAGTTATAAACAGCTGTTGACACAATGTGGAAAAGGCCCTTCCCCCGTTTGTACAAGCCCGAGTGTCTGGCCTGAAAAGCCCGCTACCTTTGCAAAGCTTTTTTAAGCGATCAAACCAAACCCGGCAACTTCTGCCTGACCTGGCTTGTTTAAGGCCCCATGATGATCACCTTAATTTCCGGGACCAGCCGGCTGAACAGCAATTCGCGCAAAGTAGCGAACCAGTACCAGGACCTTTTAAACGAAAAAGGCATTTCGGCTAACCTGCTCGACCTCAGCGAGTTAGCGCCTGATTGTTTTGGGCCCTGCGCAGAAGAATACCTTCATCCAGACCTGAGACAAATCCAGGAAGAATTAATCCGACCAGCCACACACCTGCTTTTTGTCGCACCGGAATACAACGGAAGCATCCCTGGTGTATTGAAAGCATTGATGGATTTCACGGAAATCAAGGCCTGGCATGGCAAAAAGGCTTGCCTGGTGGGTGTCGCGACGGGACGCGCGGGCAACCTGCGCGGTTTGGACCATCTGTGTGCCATCCTGATGCATTGCAAAATCAACGTTTTGCCCAATAAACTGCCCATCAGCGCAGTGGGTAAGTTGCTCACCCCTGAAGGCAGATTGGATGAGTCCACCCGGACGGCAATTTCCAGGCAACTGGACGAGTTCCTGGTTTTTTGATTGTTTTGGGGACGGGGTTCGCTCTTTGGCCGTGCCTTGTGCTTGCTTTGTCCAATCCGATTTGGAATGCATGTCTTTTAAAACTTAGCTCTATGCGCATGTTTCGCCGTTTAACGATCACTTTTCTGCGCAAGGGCATTTTACAAACATTTGGACTGGCCTTGCTGGTAGCCGGACTTTCTGCAGGCGGCTTCGGTTGCGGTTCTAAGGGCGGAGAGATCGCCACAAAAGCGGACCAGGACGCGGGCATTTTTCGCCTGAACCTGAGTGCGCAAGTCAGTTCTTTAGATCCGGCTTTTGCAGACAACCAGGCCAATACCTGGGCCGCCGTGCAGCTTTTTAACGGGCTGTTGCGCTATGGGAGCGACGGTCAATTAGAAGGCGATTTGGCGCTGCGCTGGAGCGCTTCAGAGGATGGAAAAATTCATACGTTTTTTCTTAGAAAAAATGCGTGGTTTCATGCCGACCCTGCCTTTGCAGATTCTGCCCGGGTGGCAAATGCTGATGACGTAGTGTTCAGTTTCCGGCGCTTGTTGGATCCTGCGCTCGGAGCCGACGGTTTTTGGGTCTTCAACGGCGTTTTTCGGCCTCAGGATGTGGTGGCGCTCAACGACAGCACGGTCCAAATAACCTTGCTCAAGCCGTTTCAGCCCTTCCTCAGCCGTCTGACGATGCCCTATTGTTCGGTGCTTCCTCCCGAGGTGGTGGAGCACTACGGTGCCGATTTCCGGAACCATCCGGTAGGCACGGGTCCCTTTCTTTTAGCAGAGTGGAAAGAGGGCGAAAAACTCCGGCTCTCCCGGCATCCGCGCTACTTTGGCCGCGACCAGTCGGGCGCACCTTTGCCTTACCTGGAAGGCGTACAGTTCAGTTTTATGTCGGCAAAGGGCACGGAGTTTTTGAAGTTTCGGAATGGCGAACTCGACTTCGTTTCCGATCTGGATGCGGAGTTTCTGGACCAGGTGCTCAGCGAAAATGGCGAGCTTAACCCGGCCTACGAGGGCCAGATGCTGCTGCAGCGCGGTCCCTATTTCAACACCGAATACCTGGGCATTAACCTGGAGGCCGCCGCCGGCACTCCACTGGCCGATCGCCGGGTGCGTCAGGCACTGAGTTGGGGCATCGATCGCCGGCGGATGATCGATTTTCAGCGCAATGGCAAAGGGATCCCCGCCGAGGCGGGTATGGTTCCACCGTCGCTATTGGCGGGGGAGTCGGAAACCGGACGACCCGCCGGGTACGGCTACCGCTATGACCCCAACCGCGCTTCCGCTTTGTTGACCGAAGCGGGGTTTCCGGGGGGGCGGGGGTTGCCGGAGGTGGTTTTGCGCACCAACGACCAGTACATGGACATCTGCCTGTTCCTGCAAGCTCAGTGGAAAGAACTGGGTATCCCCGTGCGGGTGGAAAACATGGATGGCAAAATTCTTCGCGAATCGATGGTGACCGGACAATCTGTGTTTTTCCGCGCCTCGTGGATTGCCGATTACCCGGACGCCGAGAGCTATTTAGCCCTGTTTCTGGGCGAATACGGTGCTCCGCCCAACTACACCCGGACGCGCATTCCCGCTTTTGACGCGCTGTACCACCGGGCTGCTGCGGAGCCGGATCGAACCCGTCGATTAGCCCTTTACCGCAGTATGGACAGTCTGGTCGCCACTGAAGCCGCGGCTATTCCCCTGTATTACGATGAGGTTCTGTTGCTGACCAGACCCGGCGTGACCGGGGTAGAGTTGAATGCCCTCAACTTGTTGCGTCTTGAGCAGGTTCGCAAGAGCCGGCCATAAGGCCACCTTTCAGAATTTTCAACGAAGTTTGACTAGTCTAAACCAAGTTGGTTATGTTAAGAACTACAGCTCGTTTCGTTTTTGCCCTACTGTTCAGCGGTATGGGAATTCCCTACATTACCGACCACGCCCTTCATGCACAAACGCTTCCCAACGCCGGTTTTGAGACTTGGGTGGACGTTGGCACGGCTTGCGAAAACCCAACTGGCTGGGATTCTCCAAATGAGGGGGTTGCCTTGTTCGGGGTCTGTTCCGTGTTTAAAGAGACGGGAAGCGTGCAGGAAGGCAGTTCAGCAGTTCGCCTGGAAACGATTCTGATTCCGCTGGTGGCGCTTCGCGCTCCCGCCGCCATCTCCAACGGTACGCTGGTGGTCAACGCGTCTGACCCGTTCAACAGTACGGTGCAGGGGGGGAGCGTCATTTGGGGACGTCCGGATGCGCTCATCGGGTACTACAATTATGCGCCGGTGGGGGGGGACTCCCTGACCATTCGGGTGCGTTTGTATGATATCACCGGTGTTGATACAACCCTCATTGCCGAAGACGAATTCATTGATGATGCCAATACGGGTGCGTACGTACCGTTCACCCTTCCCCTGAATTACTTTACACTGGAGGATGCCGAACTGGCCCAGGTGTTGATTCGTTCTACGCGAAATACTACAGATGCCACGGTGGGCACTACGCTCTGGATTGACGCGTTGCGTTTTACCGGGATTACCGGAGTAGGAGAGGAAACTTCTTCCGCTTTTGGCTTCAATCTTTACCCAAATCCAGCCTCAGAAGTTCTTCACGTAGAGAACATTATGGGCGAATCAGTTACATTAGAAATCCACGACAGAATCGGCAGGCGGGTGCTCAGATCTGCCCTGACTTCGGGTTTTAATGCCATTTCAATAGCTGACTTACTGCCCGGATTTCACGTTTACCGCCTTTTTAGCGCAACTGGGCATGTTTTAACAAGCGGCAACCTGCAGGTGCTGCGTTAGTGGGAAAACTGGCTTAAGAAGTGCTTGGCCACGTGATGGTCTGCCGGCAATTCAAATATTGCGGGATCGAGGTCACCTAAAGCAAGCCACAAGTATTCCATGTCGGGATCAGCGTCTGGCGCTGGTTTTACAGTAGCTGGGTCAGGCAGTTCGAATCGGTAGTAGATACTCAGCAACTGTTCCTGCGGATGGCGAAGGGAGCGAATAAAGAAACCGGTAGTGTAGATGTGTTCCCGCAGCCGGATCTCTTGCCCCGTTTCTTCGCGGAGTTCCCGCACCAATGTTTCTTCAGGTCCTTCGCCAAATTCCAGTCCACCCCCAGGAAATTTGGTGACTAAACGGCCCTGGAAAGGCTCCCGGCAGACCAGGATGTGTAGATTGACCACACAAAGACCGTAAACCCGAATATTAAACATGCGAGGTTAGCCCGGCCAAAGTGCTTTGAACAGCCTCCAGGTCTGGGAGTTCACCAGCATTTTCTAAAACTTCGGCATATTGCACCAAGCCTTCGCTGTCTATCACGAAAGCAGCTCGTTTAGAAACTCCTTTCATGCCAAAAGCAAAGGTTTCATACAAGGCTCCAAAGGCATGGCTAACTTCTTTGTTGAAATCGGACAACAGCGGAAAATTTAGCTGGTTTTCTTCCCTGAATTTGGCGAGGGTAAACAATGAATCCACAGAAATGCCCAACACCTGAGCGCCACTTTGCTCGTACTCTTTCAATCCATCACGGACAGCGCACAATTCTGTGGTGCAAACAGACGTGAATGCTAAAGGGAAGAACAGCAGTACGACGGGGCGTCCCTTGAACTGGTCAAGGCTGACGGTTTCTTTGTCTGATCTGGTCAACGAAAATGCCGGGGCTGGCTGGCCTGGGGTGAGTAACATAGAGAATCACTTAATTTTAAGCACTCAAACTAAGTCTTACAAAAAGCATTGGCACCAATGTGTATAAATAAATGTCTGAACGGTGAGGCAACCTGCGGGTTTGAGCCTGGCGTACTTATTCTATAAAGAAGAGTTTGGAATCTCAAGGCTTTCTTAACTTCGCACATTAGTGCTTCTTCGCACCGCTGGTTTAACAGCCCTTCAGCAACGCCCAAACGCCATAAAAACCCTTGTTTATGAAAAAACTTATCCACTACTGCTTCCTGTTTTTACTAACCCTTCCATTGCTGAGCCAAGCACAGGTTACGGGGACAGAAATGTCCAACGGCGGATTGGAAGACTGGAACGACACCTTGGGTTATCCTCAACCTGAAGGCTGGTGGGACTCCCACAACAATTGGAGCACACCCAACAACATTACTGACTACGGGCTGGAAAAAACCTTTTTCAATGTTCAGGAGGGTCTTTTTGCGGCTGAACTCGAAACCAAAATTGGTGACGTCTTCGGATTGGATCTCTTCCGCAAATACATTCCCGGCGTCTTGACCAACGGAAATTGTGTGTTGACCCCTGCTGCCCAGTTGCAGGATGAACGGAGCATCAACCACGACGAATTCATCTTCGGCGGCGAAGCTTTTGCAGGTATGTTGGACAAAGTGACCGGATTCTATGAGTACACGCCTGCTGTAGGTGGCGACAGCGCCTACTTCTACGCTCGTCTTTGGAAGGCAGATGGTACCGTGGTAGCAGAGGGCACGCTCTTTGTATCGGCTGCTGCTGCTGATTACACAGCTTTTGAAATTCCAATTACCTACAGTGTCATGGAAGACGCCGACAGCTTGTTGCTGATTATTGCCAGCAGCTACCTGCCCCGTGCAGCAACGGTTGGATCCCGGCTTTTTATTGACAATCTGGCGTTTGAGTTTACCGAGCCTGACTTTGTAGACAGTTATGCCGAACAGCAGGGTATCTCCATTCGCCTGTTTCCTAACCCGGCTACCGTGAGCATTACGTTGGAGAACCCCTACATCACTCCCGTCCAGGTAAGCGTTTTCAACGCCCTTGGCCAGGAAGTGCTCTTGCAACAACTTCAGCCCGGCTTGAATGAAGTGAGTGTCGCTTCATTGGCTCCAGGCGCGCACCTTTACCGGATGACCACTACGGACAAATTGATTGCCAACGGTACGTTCATCGTACGCTGAGCATCTGCCTCTAAGTTCCCTTTTTCCCCTGCTCTTCCTTAACAATTTGGCAGAGTAGCGAGAAGACCGCGCTTTCAGAACGTCTACCACCCAGCTTGCTGTGCATAACTTCCCGGTATAGCTTGATTGGCCGCGCTAACTTTGCGCGTAATTTGGAGGAGATTTCCCCATCTTTTAACCCTTTCTGTCAACCCCTTTCTGTCAACCCCTTTCTGTCAA
>CAYSDI010000024.1:25985-33458 GCA_964429745.1 uncultured Chitinophagales bacterium
TCCCCATCTTTTAACCCTTTCTGTCAACCCCTTTCTGTCAACCCCTTTCTGTCAAAACTTTCCGTTAGAAACTACCTAACTCATGAGAAAAACGTTTACTCTTCTGTCCCTGATGCTCCTTATTGGTGTAACAGTTCAGGCGCAGATCCAATACCCAGTCAATGGCAATTTTGAAAGCTGGGCAACCGCCAGCTTTGCCGGTCAAACCTATGATTCTTTGGTAGGATGGGATACCCCACAGCGATTGGCTACGGCACTTGCCGTGCCCGATACGGTAACCTATCGCACCTCGGATGCCAACGGAGGTTCTGCAGCCGTTCTGATGATTTCTAAGGAAGTCACCATCGCTGGTATTCTAACCGTTGTGGTTCCCGGCTCCGTTTCAACGGGCACCTTCTTCGTTAACCTCTTTACCCAAGAGTTTGGCGTTACCGGAGGTGCTGCAATTGATTGCAAGCCGACCGAAATGACCGGCTTTTACAAGTACGATCCGGCCGGCGTTGACACGGCCAACATGGTTGTTCTGTTAACCGACGCTGCAGGGGATACCATTGCCGACGTCACCTTGCAGCTTGATGTCGCTACCACGGGCGGCTACCAGCCTTTCACGTTGCCAATAACCTACACAGGAACCACGAGCCCGACTGTTGCTCAAATCCTGATCACGTCAAGCGGAGTAGGTGGGCAAGACGGCTCTACCCTGTACGCAGATGATGTTGTGTTAAGAGGCGGTGACTGCGTTACCGGCCTTTTTGATGTGTTCTCTCAGCCCCAGGCTATTGAAATCATCCCCAACCCGGCTGCGGAAGCCGTGCGGTTTAACCTGCCCCTCCAGAACAATGCCGATGCTGCCATCATGGACCTGAGCGGACGCACCGTGTTGAGAATCAATGCAGTTCCAGGAATGAACCAGGTTGATGTTTCACAGTTGGCAACCGGAGTTTACGTGTTGCGCGTTGCCGAAAACGGCAAAACGATGTACAGCGGCAAGTTCGAGAAATTCTGATCTGACCTGCCCGAAAGTTTAGCGAAAAAGGGCTGCAAGCAAACACTTGCAGCCCTTTTTCATTGTCCTTTTTGACAAGGTTGCTCTCGGGGCAATTGCCCCATTTATTCTTCGACGCTGAACGAAACGGATGTCTACCCAATCCCGAAAGCTTCACCTTAGCCTGGCTTTTTTGACCATTCTGGTGGATATGATAGGCTTTGGCGCCGCATTTCCTATCCTTCCGATCCTTTTTAGCGACGAAGCCCATTTCTTTTCCGGACTGCGCGCTGATCGACTGCCCGTGTGGTACGGAGCACTGCTGTCCGTTTTTGCCTTGGCCCAGTTCATCGGAGCACCGGTTCTCGGGGCGCTATCAGACCGTTTTGGCCGTCGTCCTGTGTTGCTGCTCAGCATTGGCGGCTCGGCCATCGGTTATGCGCTCTTTGCCTACGGTATTGAGCAAAGCAACATGGTCTGGCTTTTTGCCGGTAGAATCATCCCTGGCTTTGCCGGGGGCAATGTTGCCATCGTGTTTTCCAGCCTGGCCGATGCCAGCCACGGGCGTTCTAAGGTCAAGGACTTTGGGCTGGCGGGGGCCGCTTTCGGAATGGGAATGATCTTGGGACCTGTCCTTGGGGGAATTCTGTCAGACGAACAACTGCATCCTGTCTTGGGTCTTCATGTTCCTTTTGTGGGCATGGTCTTGCTTACGGCCGTCAACTTCTTGTTCGTTTGGCGATTTTACCCGGAAACCAACCTGTCGCCCAACCCCAGCAAGGTCTCCCCACTGAGTGGATTTCGGAACCTGGTTGAAGCCTTTTACCACCCGCGACTCAAACTGGTGTTCATCGCGGTGTTGCTCCAAGCTTGTGGCTTTTCGCTTTTTATCCAGTTTGTCGCCTTCTTTTTAGAACAAGCGCACGGTTTTCGCCAATTGGATATCGGTTTGATGTTCGGCTATGTGGGATTGCTCACGGCCCTTACGCAAGGATTCCTCGTCCGTCCGCTAGCCACCCGATTTTCATCCGAACGGATGGTGGCTAACGTAATCCCAGGATTTGCCCTAGGTATTCTTCTGTTGATTCAACCCGCGGAATCGTGGTGGCTATACGTCATTATTCCCTTGCCGACCATCTTTCAAGGGCTGTACATGCCCAACATGACCGCCGTTGTCTCCAATCTGAGCGACCGCGAAATTCAGGGTAGAATGTTGAGCATCAACCAGAGCCTGACGGCCCTATCCAATGCCATTCCACCGCTTTTTGGCGGTTGGTTGTTCCTCATCGGGGCCCGGATCCCCGTTTATGTCGCCGTTGCCTTCAGCTTCGCCGCCTGGGCGGTTTTCAATTTGTTCTTTCAGCGCTACCGCAAAGCGGTTGCTGCCCAGGAAGAGCCCGCAGATTAATTCCCTCAACTTGCCAACTGGGGAAGGGTAACCGTTCGCTCAGCGAGCCCAGCGCGATTGCCAGCCGGGTTGCAGAAAAAGGAACAGCTGCGCCAGCGACCAGCCAATGAGAGCGCCTAAAACACTACCGGCCAGAACATCCAGGGGAAAATGTAAGCCAACATAAATTTGGGCATACCCGATAGAGAATCCCCAAAGCAAAGCCAGCCAGGAAGCTACGGGGTAGTGCTGGCGGAACAAAAGAAACAGAAACATGGAAAGCGCCAGGTGATTGGCAGCGTGCGAAGAGGGGAAACTCAACCCCGGACCACAATCGATTATGTCCCGGATAAAGGGTTGCAGCGATTCCGTCCGGCAGGGCCGCAGCCGGCCGACTGCAGGCTTGATCACGGAAGAACTCACGCCATCGGCAATACCCACACATGCTCCGGCCATCAGCGCAACCAGAAGCCCGGTGCTGCGCAAACGTCGCCAAAGCCAAACCAGAAACAAAACGTACAACGGTAACCAGGTGCGCTTGTCGCGGTAAATTGGGAAAAAGCTATCCAACCAGGAGGACGTCCAGTCCCGGTGCAGCACCAAAAACAGCTCTCTGTCCCAGGAAGGCCATTCCCAGCCTGTCATCCCGCGAGCTTTTCCACCACCATGATTAATCGCGGGCTGGTAATTCGGTCATAGGGTTCCAGGTCATAGGAACCGAAGGAACGGATCAACCGCAGGCCAACATTATTAAAGTCTTGCTCGAACTGATCGATGGTAATTGCCTGAACCCGTTCCTGATATAAACGATAATTGTCCCCCTTTTCCACCCGTATGTCTTTGACAAAGTGATCACCAGTAAACCGGCGGTGCAGCAAAAATCGGACGCCAGCTTCTTCTCTTATTTCTTCCTTGACCAAATGGTCCGCAGCATAAGCGACATTAAGAAAATCGATGACCAATTTGCCTTCAGGGCGCAAACCCAACCGAATGGAACTTAAGCTTTGTTTGTTGTCAGAGGCCCTTTCGAAATAGCCAAAACTCGTAAAGAAATTGAATATATAATCATAATAATTAAAACGAAACGGAAACCGCATGTCGTGTTCGTAAAACGAGAGCCGTTCATTCTCCCAAAGTCTTGCTTCCGTGATGTTTCTGGGCGAGAGGTCAATTCCGGTCACATCAAAGCCAAGTTGAGCGAGGTGGCGTGCATGGCGGCCCTGTCCACAAGCCAGATCCAGAATCCGGCTCTCTTTTTGCGGTTCAAGCCACTTAATAAGCTTATCCAGGAACTGCTTGGCTTCAGATTCGTCCCGGTTTCGGTACAGCAACGCATACCAGGGAGAATCGAACCAATCCTCATACCATTGAGGTGGACGAGGTTCTATTGAGGAGGCCCCTGGTGAAGATTCAACGTTCATGGGGAGCAAAGAAGGCAAAATAAGCGCGAATCAGCGCGAAGAGGTTGCGTATTCGGCATAATTTAGCTTCCCCTTTCGGTTTAAAAATTCCCGGCGTGACCCTCATCAAATCTATTTCCGGCATTCGCGGCACTATTGGCGGTACGCCAGGCGATGCCTTGACCCCATTGGACCTGATCAAGTACGCAACAGCCTTCGGAACCTGGGTCCGGCGCCGCGGTGGCAAGATCGTCGTCATTGGCCGGGATGCCCGCATTTCGGGTGGCATGGTCAGCCGACTGGTTACTGGCGCGCTGCAGTCCGTGGGCATTCATGTGGTTGACCTGGGCCTGAGCACGACGCCGACTGTGGAGTTAGCTGTCGTTGCAGAGAAAGCGCAGGGAGGCATCATCTTAACGGCCAGCCACAACCCAAAGAACTGGAATGCCCTCAAGTTGCTAAACGAGCTGGGCGAATTCCTTTCCGCTAAAGACGGGGAGGAAGTGCTCCGCATCGCAGAAAACGGCGAGGTGGAGTTTGCCGGAGTGGACGATTTAGGCGACTACACGGAAAAGGGCTTCTACATCCAGCACCACATTGAGCAAATCATGGCGCTGGACTTGGTGGACCGGGAAGCCATTGCTGCTGCCGATTTCAAGATTGTCATTGACTGCGTCAATTCCACCGGAGGTCTCTGTGTGCCGGAATTGCTCAGTGCTTTAGGCGTGAAGCAAGTGGTGGAATTGTTCTGTGCGCCCAACGGTCGTTTTCCGCATAACCCGGAACCGCTGCCCGAGCACCTCAGCACGCTTGCCAATGAAGTGGTTCACCATCAGGCCGACCTGGGCATCGTAGTAGACCCGGACGTAGACCGGCTGGCTCTTGTTTGCGAAGACGGCGAATTTTTCGGCGAGGAATACACGCTGGTGGCCGTGGCCGATTACGTGCTTCGGCAAAAGCCCGGCAGCACCGTATCCAACCTGTCTTCCTCGCGGGCTTTGCGCGACATCACCGAAAAGGCCGGGCAGGCTTATCACGCGGCTGCGGTGGGTGAGGTCAATGTCGTCGCTAAGATGAAAGAAACCGGTGCCATCGTTGGGGGCGAGGGAAATGGGGGCATTATCCTGCCCGAACTGCATTATGGCCGCGATGCGCTGGTGGGCATCGCGTTGTTTTTAAGCCACCTGGCCCGTTTTGGCAAGACGGCTTCTATGCTGCGTTCTACCTACCCGAATTACCACATTGCCAAAAAGAAAATCGACCTCATGCCTAACATGGCCTGGCCAGAAATCATGACTCGTCTGCAGACTCAATACGCCCGTCAACCGCAAAACAGCATCGACGGGCTGCGGATTGAGTTCGACACCGACTGGGTTCACCTTCGGCCCAGCAACACTGAACCCATCATTCGTGTTTATGCCGAAAGCCATTCGCAGACCACCGCGGACAACATCGCGCGTAAAATCATGATGGATATTTTAGAGGAAGAGTAGGGTTATCTGAAGGCATTCTCCTGGGCATTCCTAAAGCAGGTTTTTGCAAGATTCCCTAGCTTTATAGAAAATGCCTGAGCCACGCATGCCCCACTGTTAAGGAATGTACAAATCCCATCTTGACTATCCTCAATTATAATTTATTGATATGAATATTTATTTAGACAATGCGGCTACGACTTCCCTGGACCCCAGGATTCTGGAAGCCATGATGCCCTACATGACCCAGCGCTATGGAAACCCGTCTTCCATCCACGCTTTTGGCCGCGAAACCCGCGCCGCGATTGAGCGAGCACGCAAAACCATTGCCGATTGCCTCCGTGCCTCAATGGGCGAATTATTCTTTACATCGGGCGGCACCGAGTCTAACAACACGGCCTTGCAATGTGCCGTTCGTGACCTGGGCGTTCAGACCATCATCAGCTCTGCGCTGGAACACCACTGTGTAGAAGCCACCTCCCGCAGTTTGGAGGCCGCTGGCAAGGTTGCTTTGCACCTGGTTGACGTGGACCATCAGGGACACATTATCGCAGCTCACCTTGAAGCTTTGCTGGCGGAGCATCCAGGCCCGACTACCCTGGTCAGCTTGATGCATGCCAACAATGAAATCGGTACGCTGCTCGACCTGGAGGCCACTGGCCTGCTGTGCCAGCGCTACGGCGCGCTTTTCCATTCGGACACGGTCCAGACCGTAGGCCACTATCCAATCGACCTTTCCCGCCTGCCCGTAGATTTCATCTCAGCCGCTGGACACAAATTCCACGGTCCCAAGGGAATTGGCTTGCTGTACATCAACAACAAAAGGCATTTACAGCCGCTAATCCACGGCGGAGCACAGGAGCGAAACATGCGCGCGGGCACCGAAAATGTTTACGGCATCATTGGCCTGGCTAAAGCCCTGGAATTGGCCACCACCGAAATGGAAGAGAACCGAAAAACCATTGACGGCATCCGCCGATACATGGCGGATTCCCTGCGCCAGCGCATACCTAAGGTGCAGTTCAATGGCGATTGGGAAAATGGTCTTTACACCGTACTCAACGTCCACTTTCCGGCCAACGGAAGAGAAGATATGTTGCTCTTCAACCTCGATATCGAAGGCATCAGCGCATCGGGCGGCAGTGCGTGCAGTTCCGGCTCTTCCATTGGCAGCCACGTCTTGCGGGCCATCGGCGCTGAGCAATCCGGGGTGTCTATCCGCTTCTCGTTTTGTCCGCACAACACGCGTCAGGAAATTGATTTTACCCTGGACAAACTGGAAGCCGTCTACTTGACACCCCGCAGGGCAGGGTTCCCGGTGACTGTTCGAACCTAAACGCTCGCTTAAAAGCAATTGGCCAAAAAGGCCAACGTGTCTTTCTGATCAGCGTAATCCGCCGGTCCCGGTTGCTGCGCTCGCCCAAAGGGAACCAGGCCCTTGCCCCGACCGACCAAAACTTGCAGTCCGTCCCGATGACGTTCCATGAGCGCATCCAATTCTCCTTGGGTTTGAAACCGCGTGTAGTGTAGCACCGAAATCGGGGATACGAGCGACGAGTTTTCCACAAGCGATAAAAAATCACTGCCCAAATGGGGCGTCCGATTGAGCAATAGAAGGGTGCGCTGGTAGTCGAAATTGTGGCGGTAGCGAGAGTGTTCCAGCAGCGGGGCGAAGGGCTCCAACGCGTCCAGCAATACCGTCAGTTCAACTTTCGGCGAAACGAACAAATGCGAAACGCTCCGGCAACCCAGACCGAAGTACTGAAAGATGTCCCTGCCCAACGCTTGCAACTCGTCGGTAGATTCGTCACCGCGCAGAATCGCCGCAGAAGAGCGGTTTCCCCGCAACAGGTGCGGGACGTGCTTGAAGTAATGCAGAAAGTAGCGGTTCGAATTGTCGCTGCCCGTGGCGATGACCGCATGGTAATGCTGCAGCCGCTCAACGAATTTCCAGTGACCGGCAAGAGCGGGTTCCAGATTGAGCAACAGGTCCAGCGCCCAGGGCAACAAAACCGGGTCCTTAGCCGAGACCTTAATCTGCGCGTGGTGGCCGGCAACCAGCACGCAAAGCGCATCGTGGAAGCCCACAAGCGGCAAGTTTCCTGCCAGGACGAGCCCAATGGTTTTGGGAGCGAACGGCTGATGCAGTGGCAGCGGTATGGGCTGATCCATCTGCTGATCTATGGGCTGATCTATCTGCTGATCTATGGGCTGATCTATGGGCTGATC
>CAYSDI010000024.1:33558-38327 GCA_964429745.1 uncultured Chitinophagales bacterium
GCTGATCTATGGGCTGATCTATGGGCTGATCCATCGTCAGATCCAAGGAAGGATAAGCAGCCAGCCAGGATTGCAGGCAAACAGGCTCCAGCAGTCCCTCGGTAATTCCTGTCAGCGCCTCCTCCACCTGGGCGGGACCAAACCACGGATTGCGGTCACCGGCCATGCGAACAATGTCGCTTCGGTCAGGGGCATTTCGCAGGACATCAGCCCAACGAGAAAGCAGCGAAAGCCAGTGGTTCCGGTCCATGGTTCGGTGGCAGAAATTCAACGGTGAATGTTAAGCTTGCCCAAAAAAGAATCAATGTGCAAAAGCGCAAGGCAGTTGATGCGAAATGCAGCTATTTTTGGTGCCCTCTGTAGCTTTGTTGCAGTAGCCCCAACAGGGTATGAGCGGAAGCCTTGCGAAAGAATAGCCCCTTTTGCTGCTATCCGCGCAGAATCGGGCTGCAAACTTACCAAAAAGCGAGACCCATGGCCATCATGATTACGGACGAGTGCATCAATTGCGGTGCCTGCGAGCCGGAATGTCCCAATAATGCAATTTACGAAGGTGGGGTCGAATGGGCCTTCTCCGACGGCACAACCGTTAGCGGGACCTTTGTCCAGTTAGACGGAAGCACCGTGGATGCTAATGCCCGGCACAATCCTGTAGCTGATGACGTTTATTACATTGTGTCTGACAAATGCACAGAGTGCGTTGGCTTCCATGAAGAGCCCCAATGTGCTGCCGTATGCCCGGTGGACTGCTGCGTGCCTAACCCCGACCAGGTAGAGGACGAAGCAAGCCTGTTGGCCAAAAAATCACGGCTGCATCTGTAAGGATCTTCTAATCATCCGCATCGCGTTACTTTGTCGCTATGACGCATTTCGAATCCGGTTCAGGCTCTTCTGCCTCGTTTGCCGATAACGGTCCGGGCCAGATCGGCAACAGGGGCGATGCAGGGATAAAACCGCTTGTCGCTGTTTTGGCTGGCGGCTTTTCCGCCGAATATGCCATCTCTGTGCAAAGTGGCCGCGAAGTGTGGCAAAGCCTACTGGACAGCCCGTACGAACCCGTTCTGGTGCATGTTCAGCCCGGCATCTGGACCGCAGGCCAGGAGCTTGCGCCCGTAGACCTGAGCGACTTTAGCATCGCTTACGGAAGTGGTCGCCGCCGCTTTGATGCAGCTTTCGTAGCGTTGCACGGCCGGCCTGGCGAAAACGGCGAACTGGCTGGTTACCTGGAGATGCTGGGCATTCCGCACACCACCTGCGACGTGCGCGCAGCCGTGCTCACGTTCGACAAAGCCCTGTGCAAGCAAAAAGTAACGGGAACCGGTGTTCGGCTGCCTCGTGGCGTTCTATTCAGCAGCAGCGAACAACAGGCCAAGGGCCCCTCGTCGCTGCCCGGAGAACCGTGGACCTTTCCCCTGTTTGTAAAACCCAACCGCAACGGCTCCAGTTGCGGCATCAGCAAGGTGCACAGTTCCGCAGACCTTCAACAAGCGTTGGAACACGGCTGGACGTACGATCAGGAACTTTTGGTCGAAGAAGGCATTGAAGGAGGCCGCGAGGTCACCTGTGCAGTCTTTAGCCTCGGCGGCGAGGTCCAGACCCTTCCCTTGTGCGAAATCGTCTCCGGCAAGGACCACGATTTTTTTGATTACACGGCCAAATACACGGCTGGTGAGGCAGAGGAAATCGTGCCTGCGCGGATCACAGCCGCAGAAGAAGCCCAGGTGATCACCTGTTCCAAGTCTATTTACCGCCAATTGGATTGCCGGGGCCTGGTCAGGATCGACTACATTTTACGCCACGGCGACTGTTGGTTTTTAGAAGTCAATACCGTGCCCGGCATGAGCCAGGCCAGCATTGTGCCAAAGATGGTCCGCTCCTTGGGCCAGACCACCGGTCAATTTTTTGCCGCTTTGATTCGGGAAGCCATCGCGCATCCCATCCTTCAACCTGCCGTTTCCCATGCCTGAGTATTCCGGGCGCCATGCGCCCCCTAAACGGGGGGAAGGTTTGTGGGCCTTTGTCACCAGCCGAATCTTCTGGGTCAATGCTTTGGCCGCTTTGGGCGCCGTGCTGGTCCTCAGCCTGATTGCGCTGCAACTGTTGCGGATGTACACAGGACACAACCACTACATCACCGTGCCCGATTGCCAGGGCCTGACCCTGGACCAGGCGGTAGAAACCTTGGAACGACGGGACCTCCGGGTTGAGGTCATGGACTCGTTGTACGATCCCGCCCTCCTTCCCCTGAGTGTAATGGGCCAATATCCGTCCGAAGGAGCTGAGGTTAAGGAAGGCAGGGTCATCCACCTTACGGTGAATAAAACGCGCCCCCAAATGGTGGATGTGCCCGTTGCCGAGGTGCTGGAAAAGACCCTGCGCTCCGTACAATTCAACCTGCAAAACAAGGGCTTTCGCATTGGCGAACTGATTTACCGGTCCGGCGTATACGACAACCAGGTGGTGGAATTGCGCAAAGGTGGCACTTCCCGGGCGCTTACCCGCGGAGCCAAATTGCCCAAAGGCGCCACGATTGACCTGGTGGTGACCGACGGATACGGCAATTCCCGCATCTCTTTGCCCGATTTTACCGGCATGAGCCTGCAAGAGGCGCAATTTGTCCTGACGGCTAATAATCTGGTCGAAGGTTCTTTCGTTGTGGATGGCGGGGTAGACAGTGTCTCAGCCCGGGTTTATCGGCAGGAACCTGAAGCAGGAGAGGATATCTTTGTTCGCGAAGGGTCCATGATCAACCTGTGGCTGGGCGACATGCCTTCGGAGAGCATCCCGTAAGGAGTTTCAAAAGAGGCCACTAACCGCAGAACCGGTCCTGTCCTTCAACATTTCCTATTCCTGATCTTATTGCTACTGCTTCATGGCTCGACTCCTGTTTCTGTTCTTAGTCGTTCTTTCAGCGCCGGGCGTCCAGGGGCAGGAAGTTTTGCGCAGCCCTGGCACGAATCCGGCGCTCGGGCGGGCGGCTCTTAGTGCTGCATCCGGGCAAGGCTCGACAGCGCACATGGAACGCAGCGGCGGTGGAATACGCGACACGCTTTGCCTCCCTTTCTTCGACGATTTCAGCAACCCGCGCCGCTGGCTGGGCAATCAAGGCGGCCCTTGCGCGGACACGGTGCATCCCACCCAGGCGCCAGTGTATCCCAACAACCTGTTCTGGGCAGACCGCGGTGCCTTCATCAATGCCACTTACCCGGATAACCCGCCAAGCTACGGAGTTGCTACCCTGGATGGGCTGAATGCACGCGGCAAACCTTACAACGAAGCAACGCCTTATGGTCCGGCAGACACGCTCACTTCGAAGCCGATTTACCTTGGCGGCGCGCTGACGGACAGCATTTTTCTCAGTTTCTATTACCAGCCCGGGGGAAAGGGTGATTCGCCCGACAGCCAGGATTCGCTCTTGCTCCAATGCCGCTTGCCGGACAGCACCTGGCTCACGGTTTGGTCGGCTCTCAACGACAACGGCACCCTCCCAGACCCATTTCGGCTGGTCATGATTAACCTGACCGGACCCGAGTTCCGCTATGATGGATTCCAATTTCGCTTTAGGAATTACGCCACCCGCAGCGGCAACAACGATCATTGGCACATCGACTATGTACTGCTGGATGATGACCGGGGAAGGGGCGATACGCTGTTCCGCGACGTTTCCTTTTCAGAACCTCCAGCGTCCATGATTCAACCGTACCACAGCATGCCCTGGCTTCAGTTCCGCGATCAGCAGACGGAATTTCTGCGCCCAGCGCAGGAAGTTCGCGCCTTTAACCTGTTTAATACCGCTATCAACACCAACTTTCAGGATTCTTTGCTCGAAAGCAATACCCTTTCGCTGGTGGGTTTAACGGCTTCGGAATCCGCTGCTGTACCGGCTGGTGGGTATTACACCTATGTCCACAACAACCCGGAAATCCCGGCCAGCACCCCGAATTACGACGAGGATTCGCTTTCACTGATTTGGAAACTTCGCCTGCGGCCCTCCGGCGATATTGATCCGTTCAACGACACGCTGCTACTTCGGCAGGATTTCTACAATTTCTACGCCTACGACGACGGAAGTGCCGAGCGCGCCTACGGGCTGATTGGCACCGGTGCTAAATTGGCTTACCGCTTTGCTACTTCAACACCGGATAGCTTATACGCTGTTTATATTCATTGGTCTTTTATAAATGGGAGTTTGGGCAATAAGTTTTTCAGTTTGCTTGTGTACCACAACGTCGATACCACTGGATTGACGGACACAGACAGCATCTTGTACCAGAAAGACTTCCTGGTGCCCAAGTACCCGGATAGCGTCAACGGATGGTGGGTGTACAACCTGGAGCAACCTTTAGCGGTAGACGGAATTTTCTACATCGGCTGGCTGCAATCGCAGGAGGATTTGTTGAACGTGGGGTTTGACCGCAATACCGCGTCCAACGCCAACCTCTTTTTTAACCTCGGTGATTCCTGGCTGCAAAGCAGCCTGGTGGGTTCGGTCATGATGCGCCCGCAGGTAGGGCCAAATTATCGGGTTTATCCAACGCTGGGTATCCCAGGCCCGGCGGCTACCATAGCCCCTTTGCGCGTTTGGCCAAACCCGGCATCGGACGTGTTGATGGTTTCTGCTGCGCCGGGGCAGCCGGGCGGGGGCATGTACCGCGTTTACAATCTTCAAGGCGGCCTGCTTCTTTCGGGCAGAGCAGCCGACAACCGCATTGACATCAAAAGCCTTTCGCCGGGCATGTACCTCTTGGAATGGTATGATGGGGGTGGGG
>CAYSDI010000025.1:0-38210 GCA_964429745.1 uncultured Chitinophagales bacterium
ATTCGGAACCCGCCGCCGAGTGGAACGAGCTGCACATAAAGGCCGGTGCAGTGCAGCAGGTTTTATCCGGGGTGGAGGCGGCGCATTGAGCGGCGGTTCACGGGGGGGGGACAGCCACACTGGTCATTCAGGACGCGGCTTCAAGGCCTTTTCTTGAGGGCAATCTGTGATTTTTCATGACCTCCTGCGAATAATAGTACAGTTCGGCTTGGTTAGCCGGGCGGGATACGCAAAGCCATCTCCCTTTCCTTGGTATGAACAATTCTCCATCACCTGAAGCATTTTTGAGTGTCCTGGATGCCCACAAGGGAATCCTGTACAAGGTGGCCCGCGCTTACGGTAAAACGGAACAGGATCGCCAGGATCTCATCCAGGAAATGACGCTGCAACTCTGGCGATCGTTCCCGCGCTACGACAGCCATTACCGCTACAGTACCTGGATTTACCGGATTGCGCTAAACGTGGCCATTTCGTCCTATCGAAAAGAAAAGCATCTGGATAGCAAAACAGAGCCCTTTTCAAAACATATTCTGGAATATGTTGATTCAAAAGCTGGCCAGGATAACGAAAACGCTGAAAAAGAAGAACAACTCGCCCAGCTTTACGCCTTTCTGGACGAATTGCGCGAACTGGATCGAGCCTTGATGCTGCTGTATCTGGATCAAAAAAGTCACAAAGAAATGGCTGCCATTATGGGACTTTCTGAAAGCCATGTTGGTACAAAAATCAATCGGATAAAAACTGCCTTGCGAAAAAAATTTAATCAGAAATAATCTTTCCTATGGAACTCCAAGCCCTGCAACAAACCTGGTCGCGCTACGAAGAAAAATTGGAGCAGGTACTCCGCATTAACCATCAACAGGCAGCCGACATTGCTCAACTCAAAAGCCACTCGCTGTTGGGCTCTATGCGGCCAATTAAGCTCTTTACGCTGGTGGCAGGCGTGGTCTGGGTGCTGCTTCTCAACGCTTTGTTGATCGCCGGTTTCTCCACGTTCCACCCCTTCTTCCTGGTGTCTATGGGCATTCAATCGCTCCTTACCACCATAGCTATTTTTGTGTACCTGTACCAACTGGTGCTGCTTCAGCGGATGGACCTGACCCAACCCATTGTATCGGTTCAGGCGAAAATTGCCCGCCTTCAAACCTCAACGTTGTGGGTGACCCGTATCCTCTTCCTCCAACTTCCTGTTTGGACCACCTTCTACCTAAACGATGCCATGATTGCGCAGGGCTCCACAGGTTTGTGGATCTTCCAGATCGGGATCACCTTCTTGTTCCTGGTGGCAGCGCTGTGGCTCTTTGTCAACATCCGCATCGAAAACAAAGAAAAACGCTGGTTTCGCCTCCTGTTTCAGGGTAAAGAATGGACGCCATTGATGCAAGCCATGTCCTTGCTGGAAGAGGTGGATTCCTTAACGCGTGAAGCTCAAAAGTCCTGAAAGCCGTCAGCGAAATCCTAACGCCGCAAGCGCCGGTAGGCAAAAATTCCCCCCATCAGGGCCGCTGACAAGCCTACCAAACCCAATACCCCATAGAGGAGACTAATGTTTTGCTGCACCACCACTAACATCACAATCCCGACCAGAAACACAGTGGGGACTTCGTTCCACAACCGCAGGCCAGTGCTTGTATAGCGAAATACTCCGCGGCGCTGTTGCCGGTAGAGCACATGCAGCGAAATGTTGTAGCCGTACAAGAGCACGACCAATCCCAATTTTAATTGAAGCCACACCGGCAGGTTGTTGTATTGCAACAGCAGCCAGGTTCCAAAAATCAGCGTCAAAACGGCAGAAGGCCAGGTGATGCCGAACAGCAAACGCTGGATCATGATACCAAACTGCTCCTGTAAAATGCGCCGCTCCGGCTCAGGTTTGTCCTGCGCTTCGCGGTTGTAGATGAGCAACCGGCACAGGTAAAACATGCCACTGAACCAAGTGACCACAAAGATGGTGTGCAGGGCGCGGACGTACAGCAGGTTCATGTAAAGCTTGGTTTGCTGAGCGGCCGGCCAGTCACAGCGGGAGCAATGCCGGGTTCATGGGCAGAGGATGGAGGAGTAGCGGCAAAATTACCACAGGATAGCCGATCAATGATCGTTCAGCGGCAAACCGCGTCGCTGCCATTCCTTCCAGTTGACGTATTCCGGCGACACCCGCTGCTCCACCATGCTGATGCAATCCACGACCGGGCAGACTAATTGGCAAAGGTTGCAACCCACACATTCCTCTTCAATAATCGTATAGGTATTGTATGGATTTCCGCGATCCAACCGAATACTCTGGTGCGAAGTGTCCTCACAAGCGATGTAACACAGCCCGCAGTGGATGCACTTGTCCTGATTAATGTGCGCAATGTGGTGATAGTTGATGTCCAGGTCTTCCCAATGCGTGATGTTGGGCACGGACTTGCCGACAAAATCGCGGGTGTGCGCAAATCCTTTTTCGTCCATCCAGTTGTTCATGCCCTCGCAGAGGTCCTCGATAATGCGGAAGCCGTGCGTCATGGCCGCCGTGCAGATTTGCACCGTGGTCGCGCCGAGCAGCATGAATTCTACCGCGTCCCGCCAGGTGCTGATGCCGCCAATGCCGGAAACAGGTACGGTTGAAGTGAGCGGGTCCTGGGCAACGGTAGTGAGCATCTTCAGGGCGATGGGCTTAACCGCAGGGCCGCAATAGCCGCCGTATACACTTTTTCCAGCCACGTAAGGATTGGGCACAAAAGTGTCCAGGTCTACCCCGGTAATGCTTTGGATGGTGTTAATCAGGCTCAGGGCATTTGTGCCTCCTTCTACAGAAGCGCGGGCCGTCGGAACCACCGAATGCACGTTGGGCGTCAGCTTGGTGATGACCGGAATGGTTGCCTTTTCCATGACCCACTCAACCACCATTTTGGCGATCTCCGGGTCCTGCCCTACTGCGGCGCCCATGCCGCGCTCGGTCATGCCATGCGGGCAGCCAAAATTGAGTTCAAGCCCCATAGCCCCGGCGTCCTCACTCTGCTGGATCAGCGAGTGCCACGAAGCGCGGTCGTTGTCGGCCATCAGCGAAACGATCATGGCGCGATCCGGGTAGCGTTTGACTACCTCGGTGATCTCACGCAGGTTTAGGTGGAGCGGCCGGTCGCTGATCAGCTCAATGTTGTTGAAGCCCATCATGCGCTTTCCCTCGTAATTAACGGAAGAATAGCGCGACGAAACATTCTTGACCTGCGAACCCAACGTCTTCCAAACCACGCCGCCCCAGCCGGCATCCAGCGCCCGCATAACATTAGTTATCTTATCAGTAGGTGGGGCACTGGCCAGCCAAAACGGGTTTGGGGAGCGGATGCCCAGAAAGTCAGTAGAGAGATCAGCCATGGGGATAAAAAGTTGGCCTGCGTTAGAAAAGATAGGTCAAAATGGCTACAGCGCCGTCTTTGCCTGCTTGCACGGCATCAACGACTTCGCGGCCACCGTTGACGCAATCGCCGCCAGCGAAAATGCCGGTTCGATTGGTGCTGGCTTTGTCGGCTACGGCAACGCGGCCCTGCCGATTTTCCAGCGACAAATTGCTGACCAGGGTACCGAAAGGTTCCTGACCGGCGGCTTTGATGACCATGTCCACGTCCATTAGAAAGGTTTGGCCCGCGGGTTCCGGGCTGCGGCGGCCGCTGGCATCGGGTGCGCCCAATTTCATACGCTCGCAAAGGAGTTTGTTGACTTTGCCGTTCACACCCTGGACTTCTTTGGGAGCCGCCAGCCAGATGATCTGGCAACCGTCCAGCTTGGCGATGTCCAGTTCGTACTCCGTGCAGGGCATTTCGTCCTGCGTGCGGCGGTAAACAAGGGTGACTTCTGAAGCGCCAAGGCGACGAGCCTGGGTGGCGGCATCAATGGCAGTCATGCCCATGCCGATCACGGCCACTTTGTCGCCTACGGGGACGGCGGGGTAGCCCTCTGCCCGCAGCGTGTAAATGAAGGACAAGGCGTCAACCACGCCCTCCAACTCCTCTCCGGGAATGTTCAGCCGGCGCGCCTGACCTACCCCGAAGGCAAGGTACACGGCATCAAACTGCTGTTGGAGCGCCTCCAGGGTCAGGTTCTGGCCAAGGGCTTGCCCGTACTCGATGGTGATTCCCCCGATGGAAAGTATGTACTGCACTTCTTCTTCGCAGAATTCCGGAGTGACTTTGTAGGCCGCGATGCCGTAGGTCATCAAACCACCACCCTTGGGTTCGCGCTCGTAAATGGCTACGTCAACGCCTTCGCGGGCCAGCACATGCGCGCAACTCAAACCTGCCGGGCCTGCGCCCACCACCGCAACGCGT
This sequence comes from uncultured Chitinophagales bacterium, assembly GCA_964429745.1. Classification (GTDB taxonomy): domain Bacteria; phylum Bacteroidota; class Bacteroidia; order Chitinophagales; family BACL12; genus WGOA01. The sequence continues at coordinate 4,308 of CAYSDI010000025.1, forward strand.
TTGCCTGTGGAGGCTTTGCGTTGAAACAGCGGCCAGCGGGCAGCCATTGCCTTCTCTGTGGAATAGCGCTGGAGCCGGGCGATGTTGATTGGGGGCTCGTGCATCAGGTTGAACACGCAGGCCCCTTCACAGAGTTTTTCTACCGGGCAAACCTTGCTGCAACCCGCGCCCATGATGTTGGCTGAAAGAATCGTATGCGCAGAGCCGCGGACATTCCCGCTGGAAATCTGTTTGATGAACTTGGGCACGTCAATAGACGTGGGACACAACTTAGTACAGGGTGCATCGTAACAAAACAGGCAGCGGTTGGCTTCTACCAAGGCGGCATCTACCGTTTCAAACGGAGGATGAATGTCTGCGAAGTTTTCGGTGTACTGCGCTGCACTCAGACGATTGTTCACTATACCCATATATTAACCAATGTTATGCATAACATAATTTATGTTATATTCATGCTAGAGCACCACAATTTCATCATAGCTCTCCGGACGCCGGTCGCGGTAAAATTGCCACTTGTTGCGCACCGCAGTAATCAGGTCCAGATCAAATTCAGCTACCAGCAATTCGTCTTTGGTGTCAGAAGCACAGGCAATGATTTCACCCAGTGGATTGACAAAGTACGAAGTGCCGTAGAAATGGCCCAGGTTCCAGGGCTTCTCGGTGCCAACCCGGTTGATGCAACCCATAAAATAGGCATTGGCCACGGCGTGGGCGGGTTGTTCAATCTTCCACAGGTATTGCGATTGGCCCACGGTAGTAGCCGAAGGGTTGTACACAATTTCAGCACCGTTCAGGCCCAGACAGCGCGCGCCCTCCGGAAAGTGGCGGTCGTAGCAGATGTACACGCCCACTTTGGCGTACTGGGTTTGAAAAACAGGGTACCCCAGGTTGCCCGGCTTGAAAAAGTATTTCTCCCAGAAGCCACCCGTTTGCGGAATGTGCGTTTTGCGGTATTTGCCTAGGAAAGTGCCGTCGGCATCAAGCACTGCTGCTGTGTTGTAATACACACCAGGCTGCTCTTCTTCGTAAACCGGTACGATGATGACCATCTGGTATTTGCGCGCATACTCGGCCATACGCTCCGTGGTTGGACCCGGCACTGCCTCTGCCGAAGCATACCATGACGGGTCCTGACCGGGACAGAAATAAGGGGTATTGAAGATCTCTTGGAGGCACAAAATCTGCACACCCTGCTTGCCGGCCCGGTCGATGTAAGGCAGGTGCTTCTGCACCATCGCTTCTTTTATTTCCTCAATGCTTCCTTCGCCTTCCGTCTTAGCCAGGCTAAGTTGAATTAGTCCGGATTTAATGATTCTGGCCATACAGTTTTCTATTGTTGGGGGAAATGCTTACAAATGACCGGCCACTTTTTGCCGTTTAACAAAGCGACCGTACCCTTTTTTTACGTGGCAGGCATTGTCGGTAACAGCAACCTGACCACGCAACAGCACCGTTTTGACCTTGCCGGTCAGCTCCCATCCTTCGTATGCGCTGTAGTCAACATTCATGTGGTGCGTGGCCGCAGAGATTGTGTGTTTTTCATTCGGGTCCAGGAGCAGGATGTCGGCATCGCTGCCCACGGCCAGCGTGCCTTTGGCCGGGAACAGCCCGAAAATTCGCGCAGCGTTTGTGCTGGCCACTTCCACAAATTTGTTCAGGCTGATTCGGCCTTTGCTCACGCCTTCGGAGAACAGCAATTCCATGCGGTTCTCAATGGCTGGATGGCCGTTGGGTATCTTGGAAAAATCGTCTTTGCCGATCAGTTTTTGCTCCCAGCGAAAAGGGCAGTGATCCGTGGCCACGACTTGAACCAGCCCTTGGTTCAGCCCGGCCCAAAGCGCCTCCTGGTCCTTCTTCTGGCGCAGCGGCGGGCTCATGACCCATTTGGCCCCTTCAAAGTTTTGTTCGTACAAACTAGCATCGAGCAGCAAATACTGGATGCAAGTTTCTACAAAGACGTTCTGGTTGCGGCGGGTGGCATTTCGTGCGGCGTTAAGCGCCCCTTCGCAAGTCAGGTGCACAATGTACCCCGGACAACCCGTGTAGTGGGCCAGGTCAATAAAACGCGCACTGGCTTCGGATTCAGTGACCTCGGGTTGCGAAAGGTAATGGTACAGCGGTGCCAGCTTGCCCTCAGCGCGATGCTTGGCGATGAGGTAGTCGATCATATCGCCGTTGGTGGCGTGCACGTTAATCAACCCTCCGTGTTTTTTGACTTCCTGCATCAGCCCGATCATCTGGCGGTCGTCAATCATGAGCGCGCCTTTGTAGGCCATGAAGGTCTTGAACGACGTGATGCCCTCGTCTTCGATCATGCCCTGAATTTCAGCGCGGGTGTTCTCGTTGAAATCCGTGACGGCCATGTGAAAGCTGTAATCGCCCAGGGCGTTGCCGTTGCTGCGGCCCTTCCACTCAGCTAACGCACTTTGAAGGCTCTTGCCCTGCGTCTGCAACACAAAATCAATGACGGTAGTGGTGCCGCCGAACAATGCTGCACGCGTGCCGGTTTCGTAGTTGTCGCTGCTGAAGGTGCCCATAAAGGGCATGTCCAGGTGCACGTGCGGATCAACGCCGCCGGGCATGACGAGCAAACCGGTTGCGTCGAGTATACGGTCTGCGGGCATGGACAACTGTTGCCCGATGGACGCAATCTTTTCGCCCGAAATAAACACATCTGCGATGTAATCGTCGGTGGCAGTAATGATCCGGCCGTTTTTAATCAGGATGCTCATGCTTGTTTTGGTTTGCTGCGTTTCATCAACAGGCCGTAAACGAACCCGCTCAACCCGAAACCGACGAACCAAGCGTAGTCGTATAAATTGTTAAGCCAGACAGGGAAAACCCCGGGACCAGCCCAACCAACGGTGGTTAAAAATCCTGGCACGTTGGGTAAAATACCGATGAACAACGCGACAATGGCGATTGTGTTAAAGCCTTTTGTAAAGCTATACAGCCCCCGGGCATCATACAAATCGCTTAGGGACAGTTCGCGGTGGCGAATCCAATAATAATCTACGATGAGGATGCCGCCGACGGGTCCGAGCAGGCTGGAATAGCCCACCAGCCAAGTGAAAATGTAGCCCGTGGGATCCGCGATTAGCTTCCAGGGGAAAATCAAAATGCCGACAACACCGGTGATGTAACCCCCGATGCGAAAGTTGATTTTGGCCGGCCACAAATGCGCGAAATCGTTGGCAGGGCTGACGATGTTGGCGGCGATGTTGGTGGCCAGCGTGGACAGGGCCACCGCGATCATCGCGATGCTGACCAAAAGCTTGCTTTCAAAGCGCCCGGCCAATTCCACCGGATCCCAAATAGTGGTGCCAAACACGATAGTGGTTGCGGAGGTGACCACCACCCCCACGAAGGCGAACAAAGTCATACTGGACGGCAACCCAAGAATTTGCCCGTTGATTTGTGCCTTCTGCGAGACGGCGTAACGCGTAAAGTCGGGAATGTTCAGCGACAGCGTAGCCCAATAACCGACCATGCCCGTGAGCGCCGGAAAGAAAAAAGCGAAAAACTCCGGTGTGCTGCTCAAGCGCGAAGGGGTAGCTAAAATAGGTCCGAGGCCGTTGGCCGCATCAATAGCCCACATCAACAGCGCAAGGGCAGCGAGCGGTAAAAACAGCGCTTTAAATACCAAAAGCTTTTTTATACTGTCCACGCCCAGGTAAACCACCGTCATGTTGATCAGCCAAAAAACAATAAAACAGATGGCCGGTCCGGTTTCGAGGGTCCAGGAGGGTGGAAAAATGGGCGGCAGGGTTGCCAGCGCAGGAATCCATAACCGCATCATTTGGTAGAGCGCAAAGCCGCCGATCCAGGTCTGGATGCCGAACCAGCCGCAGGCCACAATGGCGCGGAGCATGGCCGGAATGTTGGCCCCAACCGTACCAAAACTGGCTCGGGCAAACACGGGGAAGGGGATGCCGTATTTGGCCCCGGCGTGTCCGTTCAAAATCATGGGAACCAGCACGATGGAATTGCCCAGAAAAATGGTGAGGATGGCCTGCCACCAATTCATGCCGCCGTCAATCAGCGAAGAGGCCAGCATGTAAGTGGGAATGCACAAACTCATGCCGATCCACAGGGCGGCATAATTCCAAGTAGTCCAGGTGCGCTGCCCGGCAGAAACCGGAGCCAGGTCTTCGTTAGACAACGCGGAATTGCGGATATAATGAGCTTGGGTCATGCGAGGAGGGTTACGCTGTCACTGCCTCGTCGGCAATCTTTAGCGCTTGGCTGATGATGGCCAGCCCTTCGTCAATTTGCTCGCGTGTGATGATCAACGGCGGCGCAATAAAAATATACGACCAACGTACAAACGTGTACATACCCAGCTCCCGCAACTTTGCGGCCACCTTGTTCATGACCAGCATTTCATCCGGCTTGGCGTTGAATGGCGCCATGGGTTCTTTGGTGCGGCGGTTTTTGACCAGTTCCAGACAACCCAAAAGCCCGGTGTTTCGCCAGTCGCCAATAGATGGGTGAAGGGCTTTGAGCGCTTCGATGCGGCTGTCCATATAGGCGCCCATCGCTGCTGCATTTTCAATCAGGCCATCGTCTTCGTAAATGTGGATGGTTTCGAGCGCGGCGGCGCAAGCCACCGGATGGGCGGAATAGGTCAGCCCGATGGCCATGACCACATCGTCGAATTTAGCCGCCACCCGATCCGAAACCATCAAGCAGCCGAAAGGCAGGTACCCGCACGTGAGGCCTTTCGCCATGCAAATCATGTCCGGAACAATGCCGTGGTGCTGAAAGCCGAACCATTTGCCCGTGCGGCCGAATCCGCTCATCACTTCGTCGATGATCAGTAAAATGCCGTGCTGGTCGCAAAGCGCACGCACCGCGCGGAGGTAACCTTCCGGGTATTTCAGGCAACCGGAGGAACCACTTTCGCCTTCGAGCAAAATTGCGGCAATGTTGGACGGTGACTCATAGGCGATGATGCGCTCCAGGCTGCTGACCGCTTCGCGCAAGTGGCTTTCAGTTCCGTACTCCCAGCGGTAGGCGATGGACAGGTCAAAATGGACGAAATTGGGCGCCTGCTGGCTGTCAACGGGCAGTTTGCGCGGGTCGCCGCTGGCACTCATGGCCCCGTTGCTGGACCCGTGATAGCTCTGGTAGCGGCTAAGAATTTTGTGCCGCCCCGTGTACAAACGCGCGAGTTTGATCGCGTTCTCGGTAGACGTGGCGCCGCACAACGTAAAAAAAGCTTTGTTCAGATCGCCGGGGCAGATCTCCGCCAATTTTTTTCCCAATTCGCCGCGAACCTGTGTGACGCAACTCGGGGTGACATAGGCCACCTGCTGCATTTGCCTGACCACTGCTTCCGTAACGCGCTGGTTGCCGTGCCCGATGTTTACATTCATCAACCCACTGCTAAAATCGATGATGCGATTGCCGTCGCAATCGTACAAATAAACCCCTTCGCCCCGTTCAATGGCAAGGGGCGAAATGCCTTTTTGCTTGCTCCACGAAAACAAGGTGTAATCCAGGTTATCCTGGATGATTTGTTGTGCCGTAGAAGAAGTTACTGTTTTCATAACTAATAATATGTTGTGGTGTGGCAACTAGCCTAAAGTCCTGGAAGCATCAGCACGCTCGTTCAACTCATCCAATTCGCCCCTGCCTCCGGATTCCATTTGACCGTACTTTTTTTGAGCTTGGTCCAAAATTCGATGGAGCTTTTACCGGTGATGTCGCCGACGCCGAATTTGCTTTCGTTCCACCCGCCGAAAGAGAAAGGCTCGCGCGGAACCGGCACACCCACGTTGACGCCGATCATGCCCGCACTGGCCCTGTCGATGATGTAGCGGGCCATTCCTCCGTTTTGGGTAAACACGCTGGCCGCATTGCCGTAGGGATTGGCGTTCTCGATGGCCAGCGCTTCGTCAACTGTATTGGTGCGCATAATGGAAATGACAGGTCCGAAAATTTCTTCGCGGGCCACACTCATGGCTGGCGTAACAAAATCTATGACGGTAGGGCCAACATAAGTGCCTTTCTCCTTGCCCGCCACGGATGCATTGCGCCCGTCCACAAGCACCTTGGCACCATCGCGCTCGGCCTCACCGATGTAGCGCTCGATGCGCTCTTTGGATTCCCGATTAATCACGGCACCCAGATTAACTCCAGGCACAATTTTTCTGGCCTCTTCGCAGATTTTTTCGATGATCGCGTCCACATTGCCCACGCCGATCATGGCGGATGCGGCCATGCAGCGCTGGCCCGCGCAACCGGACATAGACGCGGCTACGTTTTGCGCCGTCATGTCGGGAATGGCGTCGGGCAACACCATCAAGTGGTTTTTGGCACCACCCAAAGCCAAACAGCGTTTGTAATGTTGTGTGGCTCGCTGGTACACGATTTTGGCTACCTTAGTAGAGCCCACAAACGACACCGCCTGAATGTCCGGGTGATCGCAAATGGCCTCTACTATTTCCACGTCGCCGTTGACGATGTTGAAGACCCCATCCGGCAAACCGGCTTCACGGAGCAATTCCGCCAATCGACTGCAACTCATTGGCACCTTTTCAGACGGCTTCATGATCATGCAATTGCCCAGCGCAATGGCGTTTGGGATGGTCCAATTCGGCACCATCGACGGAAAATTAAACGGCACAACGGAGGCCACCACGCCCAACGGAACATGCTCGGTCCTGCACTCAACGCCGCGGCTGACCTCCAGCAATTCGCCCGTAACCAACTGCGGCAGTGAAGTAGCAAATTCTGTCAGCTCAATGCTCTTCTCAATTTCCGCTACCGACTCGCCATGCGTTTTGCCGTTTTCCCGGCTGATCAATTCGGCCAGCTCGGGCAGGTTTTTCTCCAGCAAGGTTTTGTAGCGGAAAAACACCTGCACCCGCTCTTTGATCGGGGTTTTGCTCCAACCGGGGAAGGCTGCTTTCGCAGCCTTAACGGCCGCGTCCAGATCAGCCGCCGTGGACATGCCGACCGTGGAGAGCAGCGTGCCGTCCAAGGGGGAAATGATGTCCAGCGAACGGGAGCCAGAGGCCGGGACGGACTTTCCGGCGATGTAATTGGGGGTGGGGGAATAGGTCATGGGTGGCTTAACTTTTCAAAAGGGGAACTTCTAAAGCAAACTCGTCAAAGCCGAAGCGTTAAAATAGGCAGGATGCTCCGTAAGGCGTGCGTCCCTTTTTGGACATTGGCCTTGTGAACAAGGTCAAAGACAAGTCAAGTTGATGGAACAATCCTCAACATACTGGTGTTTTATCTACTTTGAGGGAACCACCAACCGCTTTTTTGCCGTTAATCGGTTAATGACCGCAAGAACTTATGGACAGATTTCTCTTGTTTTTGGCTGCGTTGCTTCTCGCCCACCCTTCCTTCGCCCAAAGTCCAATCATTGAAGGCTTTCGCGTGCAGCAAGTAGGAGACGCGGTGCAGTTGAACTGGTTTATTCCGCAGGGGTTGAGTTGCCTGAACATGGAGGTACAGCGAAGTGAAGACAGCCTGGCGTTTGAGACGCTAAGTACCGTCTTTGGGCTGTGTGGCAGCAACGATACCAATTCGCCTTATGACTACAACGACCGGGAGCACGATTCAGGCCGGCGCACCTACTGGTACCGCATTTACGCTTCAAGCGGCACGGTGGTTTCGGAGGCCATCCGCTTGGATTATCGGCAGTTTGAACCCGGACAGCTGATCCTGAGCCCGAACCCACTGCTGGGCACGGGGACCGCGCAGTACATCAGTTTGAGTGGCGAGAGCCTGAGTTTGCGCTGGATGAACCTGCAGGGCCAGGAGGTCAAAATGCAGTTACCAGGGGCACCGGGGCAATTCGACCTGACACGAGACGGCTTGCCGCCGGGCGTTTATGTGCTGCAGATCATCAGCGAAAACGGGGAAATCCGGGATACGCAGAAGCTGGTTTTGCCCTGAAACTCAAGCCGGGACCTTACTCCGCCACTACGACGTAATACTGTTTTTTGCCGCGTTGAAAAAGCAAGAAGCGGTCGTTGAGCAGGTCGGCGGCGGTGAGCACATGGTCTTCGGCCAGGCCTTTTACCTTGTTGAGCGACAGTGAATTCTCTTTCAAGGCCCGGCGAATCTCCCCGCGCGAAGGCAAGACTGCGCTACTGGCCAGCAGGTCAACCACATTCAGGCCTGCATTAAGCAGCTGCCGCGACACGCTAAAACGAGGCACGCCTTCAAATACGTCGTCAAAGGTTTCGGCGTCCAGGAGCGCCAATTCTTCTGCCGTGCTTTGACCGAACAGAATACGAGAAGCTGCCTGGGCGGTGGCCAGGTCTTCGGTACCGTGTACCCGGCGGGTCAGGTCTTCGGCAAGGCGAGTTTGGGCCAAGCGCCGCTCTGGTGCGCTGGCGTGCTCTGCTTCAATGGCCAGGATGGTTTCCGGCTCCAGGTAGGTAAAAATGCGCAAGTAGCGCAGCGCGTCGTCGTCAGAAGTGTTAAGCCAAAACTGGTAAAAACGGTACGGCGAGGTGCGCTTGCGGTCAAGCCAGACATTGCCCTGCTCGCTTTTGCCAAACTTTTTGCCGTCTGCCTTGGTAATCAGGGGAAAGGTCATGGCGTACGCTTCGCCGCTGAGTTTGCGCCTGATGAGTTCGGTGCCCGTGGTGATGTTGCCCCACTGGTCAGAGCCGCCGGCCTGCAAGGTGCACCCGCGGGTTTCGTAGAGGTGCAAAAAGTCATAGCCCTGAGCCAGTTGGTAGGTGAATTCGGTGAACGAAATGCCTGTCTCCAGGCGTTTTTTGACCGATTCTTTAGCCAACATGTAGTTGATGGAGATGTGTTTACCCACGTCCCGGATAAAGGCCAGGTAGCCCATGTCCTTGAACCAATCGTAGTTGTTGAGCACTTCTGCGGCGTTGACTCCGGAAAAGTCCAAAAAGCGGCCGAGCTGGGTACCAATAGCCTTTTCATTGTGGCGAAGAGTGGTTTCGTCCAGCAAGTTTCGCTCATCTGATTTGCCGGATGGGTCGCCGATCATGCCGGTCGCTCCGCCAATGATGGCCAGCACCTTGTGCCCCCGGCGCTGAAGGTGACCCAGGATCACGACTGGTACAAAATGCCCCACGTGCAGGGAGTCTGCGGTTGGGTCAAAGCCGATGTATGCCGTTACGGGGCCTTTTTCTAAGGTCTCTTCCGTGCCGGGCATGATGTCGTGCAACAGGCCTCGCCAGCGCAATTCGTCGATTAGGGTTGTGGTTTTAAGGTGCGTCCCACTGTTTTCACCGCTATTTTTGGCCATAATGGGCACAAAGATAGCCGGACGAGTGAACCTCTGGCCCGCTCTGTACGTATGTAGCTTTGCAGTCATCCGTCTTTTGCTTGTCGGGTAGCCGATTTAACGGCGAAGTATGCCGGAACGTCGCAGGGCGAACTGGTCCCCTTCGCCCGAAATAAAAAATTATTATCTTTCCACAACAGTTTTGAACTACCTGAGCCACTATTATTGCGAATACCCGGAGGACCGGCCCTACTACGTGCTGGGGCTGATCCTCCCGGACCTGCTAAGGGAGTTGGAACCGCGCAAAATTCGCTTTTTGCCCGAAGAGCTGCAGGATTCGGAAAACGATAACTTTACCCAGCTCAACAGGGGCATTTTGCGGCATCTGGAAGTGGATGGGGCCTTTCATACGTCGGAGTTTTTTCACCGAAATGTGGAACAGATTAAGCAATGGCTTTTGCTACACACTTACGTGAGCATCCCGTCGCGAATTCCGGTTTTTGCTCACGTCTTGCTGGAATTGATGCTGGACCGGGTTATCATTAAGCGCGACCCGAATTCCATGGAGTGCTTTTATGCGGCCCTGGAGCAGGTGGAAGAAGCGGTTGTGGTCAGTTTTTTTCAACAAAACGGAATTGTCCAGCGTCCGCAGGCGGTTTATCAGCGTGTCCGGTATTTTTGCAAGGATCGCTTCCTGTACCGTTACCCGGGCAATGACATGATGCTGTACGCGTTGAATGTGTTGAACCAAAAGGTCGGCCAGTCGGTGATTGCGGCCGAAGATGAATTGCTGCTGCTGGAAACTATCGAGCGCACGGAACTTCTTTTGAACGGCGATGCGTTAACCATTTTTGACGAGCTCAGACCCACATAACCCCTCTATGCGTCTTTCTACTCTGCCGTTGCGGTTGTTTCTGCTGGTTTTGTTCGGGGGAATGGCTTTGACGGCTTCGGCGCAAGTGCGCAAGTACAGCAACGAGTTCCTCAACATTGGCATTGGCGCGCGCTCGCTGGCCATGTCCGGAGCTACCTCGGCAGTGATTGGTGACGTAACTGCGGCTTATTGGAACCCGGCGGGTCTGGCCGGAGTGTCGAGCGATGTCCAGATTGGCGCCATGCACTCCGAATATTTCGCCGGCATTGCCAAGTACGACTACGCAGCGGTGGCCATCCCGGTTAAGGGCGGCGACCGCTATTTGGGTATTTCCATGATCCGTTTCGGGGTGGACGACATTCCCAACACCTTGTTTTTGTTTGAGCCGGACGGCAGCATCAATTACGACAACATCACGTCCTTTTCGGTGGCCGATTACGCCTTCCTGCTGAGTTACGCGCAAAAGATGAAGGTCGAAGGGCTGCGGATTGGCGGCTCGGCTAAGATCATCTATCGCAACGCTGGGAGCTTTGCCCAAGCCTGGGGCTTTGGTCTGGATTTGGGCATGCAATACGCCCGGGGCAACTGGCGCTTTGGCCTGACAGGGCGCGACATCACGACCACGTTCAACGCATGGTCGTTTTCGTTTACGGAGGAGGAAAAAGAAGTGCTGCAGAACACAGGCAACGTCATTCCCGAAAGCAGTTACGAGATAACCGCGCCTCGCATTGTTTTGGGGGTAGGTTACGACTGGGACATCTCCGATAAGTTTGGGTTACTGGCCGAAGTGGATGTGGACGCGACCACAGACGGCCGCCGCAATACGCTGGTTTCTGCCGACCCCATATCGCTGGATCCCCACATGGGCCTTGAGGTGGATTATTCAGACTTCATTTTCCTGAGGGCGGGCATCGGCAACATTCAACAGGCCACCTCTGACGAAGATCTGGAAAAGCGCTACCTCGTTCAACCCAACCTGGGACTGGGAATCCGCTTTAAAGGGGTGCAGTTGGACTACGCATATACCAACCTGGGAAACCGCGATCAACTGCTCTATTCCAACATCTTCTCGCTGATGCTGGACATCAACAAACGCAGCGAAGCAAAGTCCACTCAAACTGACGCTAAATGATGAAGCGTTTACTCCTGGTCTTGTGTTTGCTTCCTTTCATTCGTTCCCTTTCGGCCCAGGTTTATGGGAACGAGTGGATCCGAACCGATCAAGCTTACTTCAAGCTTTACGTCAAAGACGAAGGCTTAGTGCGTTTAGACAGTTCGGAATTGGCTTCGGTGCTGGGTCCGGCTGGTTTTGACTTGGCAGCAATTGACCCGCGGAGCTTGCAGCTTTTTCACGACGGGCAGGAGCAGTACGTGCATGTGCAAGGCGAAGCGGACGGGTTCTTCCACAACGGCGATTACCTGGAATTTTTGGGCAATACTAACGATGGCGGCTTCGATACCCTTTTATATGCTTCGGCTTCGCTGATGCTCCACCAGGAGTTCAGCTTGTTCAACGACTCCGCGGCTTATTTTCTGACTTGGAATTCATCTACGGCCAACCGGCGTTTAGAGGCCGTAGTTAACGACCTGACCGGAGCGCCAAACGCTGATGCCTGGATCACTTTTACCGCGAAAAACTTCTTTAAAGTATTAAGCCAGTTCAACAGCGGCGGGGATCTTTCCTCCGTATTCAGCAGCCAGTATACGGATGGCGAGGGTTTTACCGAAGCGGCCTTTAACAAAACTACGGCCACCCGGACTTTGGCCACCCCGGATGTTTACGCACCCCTGGCAGCAGTTGCGCGCATGAAGGTGGTGCTGGCAGCCACGGGCATTGATGTGCACCGCACACAATTGAGTGTGAACAGCGCTTCGATAGCAGACGATGTTTACGGCGGATACTCCGTGCGCCGCTACGATTTTGCTGTGCCCGGCTTGACTGCTTCTAACAGCATCGTGGTAACCGCTGCGGGCACTGGCATCAACGACCGGCAGCGCCTTTCCTTAATCCGCTGCGACTATGCCCGCCAGCCGATTCTCACTGGACTGACCCGTGCATTCTTTCAAGTTAACGATGAACCAGCGGGTGACCGTGTTATCGGCATCAAGGGCTTCTCCACCAGCAGCCTGGATCCGATCCTGTACGACCTGACCAACAATAAGCGGATACTGGGCATTCGCTCGGGTGATTCGGTGTTCTTCCGATTAAACTATGAGGCTGCAGGTGCTCAACTCTACCTGCACAGCGCCTCGACGAGTGTAATCCTCAACTACCTGACGTTTAAGCCTGTGCAGTTTACGGATTTCAGCGATCCGGCCAAGCAGGGCAACTTTGTCATGCTGGTGCACCCTTTGCTGCGCCGCAGTGCCGATTCGATAGATTGGGTGGACATGTACCGGGAGCACCGGGCTTCTCCAGCCGGTGGCAATTGGCGTGCTATTACGGTTGACATTAACGAGATATACGATCAATTTGGATACGGCATTCGCAAGCACCCAATGGCCATTCGCCAGTTTGCGCATTTCATTACCGAGCAATTTGAAACGCCGGCTGAAAACCTGTTTTTGGTAGGCCACGGCCGCGTCTACAACGACTACCGAAACAACACCACGAGTTACAACCTGACGTTCATTCCAACCTGGGGCCATCCCGGATCGGACCTGCTTCTGGCTTCGCGGCGCGGAAAAATTGCCCCCGTGCTGAACATAGGCCGTCTCGGCGCACGGGATGCGGATGATGTGCGGATCTACTACGAGAAAATGATCGAGTTTGACGCTCGCCAGCAGGACCCCGTGCAAACAGTGGCCAACAAGCTCTGGATGAAGAACATCCTGCATTTCGGGGGGGGCATCAGCGCGTTGGAGCAGAGCTCTTTTCGCGGTTACCTGGAGGAATACGGCGACATGATCGAAGACACCCTTTACGGGGGAAAGGTCACGTCTTTCTACAAAACCAGTACGGACCCGATCACCTCGCCGCCAAAAGAAAAAATTGATTCGCTGTTGCAGGCCGGTGTTTCGCTCATGACCTTTTTTGGGCATAGCTCCATCAACACTTTTGATTATAACATAGGAGATCCTATGGAATTTCCCATAGAGGGAAAATTCCCGGTGCTGTTTAGCAATGGTTGTGTCACCGGGCAAATGCACCAAACCACGGTCAGCTTGAGCGAACTCTACGTGCTGGGCGAAGACAAGGGAACCGTTGCGTTTGTTGCGGCGTCCACGTTCTCTTTTGCCACCGGGCTTCACGGCTTTGCCCGAGTGCTGTACCGCCAAATTACCGGAGCGTCGTACAACCAGCCGATGGCCGCGGCCATTCGGAACAGCATTGCCAGCCTGGAAGATGGCGCAGGCGCAGTTACGCGCCTGGCGATGGAACATACCACCATGCATGGTGACCCGGCCATCCGGTTAAATACCCACGATAAACCGGACTACGCCATTGAAGCTTCTTACGTAAATTTTTCTCCGGAACTGTTGTCGGTGGCCTCAGACAGCTTTGATGTGCAGGTACAAGTCTTCAACCTGGGTATGGCCATTGACTCTGCCTATTTTGTAACCGCCCGCCGCAGTTTCCCAGATGGGAGCAGCACGGAGCTGGTCAAGCGCATACCGGCTTCGCTCTACCGGGATACGGTCATCTTCCGCTTTGCCACTGATCCGCTGAAAGGCGCTGGCCTTTACAACTTAGAAATACGGGTTGATGCCCAAGGCGAAATTGCTGAGTTGGATGAGTTTAACAACATTCTTGGCTTGCCTGTGCTCGTGAGCTCCGAAGACGCTATCCCCATTTGGCCCTACGATTACGCCATTGTAGCGGATCCCGTAGACGCGGTCAAAGCCTCTACGGCTAATGCTTTCGCTCCCGAGCGGCAGTATGTCTTCCAGATGGACACCACCGAATTGTACAACAGCCCCTTGCTGGCTGAACAGCGGGTGGTTAGAAGCGGTGGCGTGGTACAATGGGAAAACCCGCCGCTACCCTGGTTGGATTCCACCGTGTATTACTGGCGGATCAGCCAGGACACGCTCTATGACAATGACCTGAGCTGGCGCCAGCACAGCTTTGTTTACCTTCCCGACTATGAGCCAGGATGGAACCAGAGCCACTACTACCAATACCTCAATGATCGGTTCAACAATATACGGCTGGATCCCGATCGGGTCTTCCGGTTTGTGAACAACGTGCGCGTACTTGATTTCCAGACCGGGGGTACGCAATGGTTCCAAGTCATCTCCTACCTGGACAACAACCAGCAGGCCTTTGGCTCTTGTGCCAATGAAGGCTTTGTAGTATTTGTGTTCAATCCAGCCAATGGGATTCCCTGGTTCAGTTACAATACTGGCGCAGGAGTAGGCCGCTATGGCGACTACTATTGCGCTGGACTGCCAACGCAAAACTTTCTTCAATACCGCACCAATCTGGCGACCGAACGAGAGGCATTGTTCCGGTTGTTGATGGATACGGTTCCGGATGGTTATTACGTGGGGGCCTATACTACTACCGTTGAGCCGAGTTACACCACCTTCGCCACTGAAAAATACGCCTGGGGTTCGGACAGTCTGACCCTTATGGATGCCTTCCAGTTTTACGGAGCGGAAGCCGTTCTGGGCTTCGATACGCTTGCTTACCGGCCGCCCTATGCCTTCTTTGGGCGGCGAGGCTTTCCGGAAGTTGCTGAAGAGGTTTTTGGTGCTACCCAGACGGAGCTGATCAACGCATCGTTCAACATCCCTGGCTTTTGGGTGGAAGGTGTTTTTACCACACCCCCCATTGGCCCGGCTGCTACGTGGAACCGGTTAGTATGGCGCAGCAGCAGCGTGGACGATGTTCCTACAGACGAGCAGACCGTGAGCGTTATCGGGATTAATCCGGCCGGGGTAGAATCCGTGCTGGCAGCAGGCGTCCACAGTTCTGATACAGCACTGGCCTGGATTGACCCGGTTGCCTGGCCTTATTTGCGCTTAAGTTTGAACACCCGCGACGACTCCTTGCGCACTCCAACCCAGTTAGCTTACTGGCGGGTAGTTTATCAACCTGTACCGGAGGCGGCGTTGAACCCCAATGCTGCTTTCACGCTGAACAAAGACAGTCTTTTTCAAGGGGAAACGCTGGAGTTACAGATTGCCTCTGACAACATCAGCGATTGGAACATGGATAGTCTCCTGGTCCGATTTGAGGTTATTGACCAGAGCAACAACCGCCATCCCATTGCCTATGAGCGCCAGGATTCGCTGCTTAACGGGGAACGCCAAATCCATAAAATAAGTTTTAATACGGCAGACTTTCCAGCGGGCAGCAACTTGCTGTTCATCGAAATCAATCCTGACAAGGACCAACCCGAGCAATACCAATTCAACAACCTGGGGATCCTGCGCTTCCACGTAACCGGCGATGAAATCAATCCCTTCCTGGATGTGACCTTTGACGGAGCGCGCATTCTGGATGGTGATCTGGTGTCCGCAAAGCCGGAAGTCCTCATTCGCCTGACGGACGAGAACCCGATTCTTGCCCTGGACGACACCACCCACATGGCGCTGCGCCTGGTGCATCCCGATGGAAGCGAACAACGCATCCACTACAACGATCCGATCTTGCTCTTTACCCCGGCCCCGGCTTCGCTAACCCCGGGTTCGGGAAACCGTGCAGAGATAGCCCTTAAGCCAACCTTGGAGCAAGACGGAACCTATACGTTAATTATTCGCGGCAAGGACGTCAGTGACAACACTGCCGGCGAACTGGATTACCGCATAAGTTTTGAGGTGATCAACAAACCCATGGTCAGCAACGTGCTGAACTACCCCAACCCCTTCACCACCAAGACACACTTTGTCTTTACCCTAACAGGTTCTGAATTGCCTGAATACTTCAAGATTCAGATCATGACCGTGAGCGGCCGGATCATTCGGGAAATCCAGCGCAGCGAACTGGGGAACATCCGGATTGGGGTAAACAAAACGGAGTTCACTTGGGATGGTACGGACGAATACGGTGATGCAGTGGGCAATGGTCTGTACCTCTACCGGGTGGTGGCCCGCCTGAATGGCAACCGTATGGAACATTACGGAACGGGCGCCGACAAGTGGTTCGAGAGCGGATTTGGCAAAATGTACCTGGCGCGGTAGACCGCGAACCCGAAACGGCGCTGGGACGGCTGGCTTGAATTGGCAGTAGCTGGCTCGGCTTAGCGGCTGGCTTGAATTGACAATACCTTTTCTTATCGATACCTTTCCTTATCGATACCCTTGCACCAACCGTTGCACGTACTTGCCGATGAGGTCAAATTCCAAATTGACAGAATCACCTGGGCTGTACAAGCG
The DNA here is from genome assembly GCA_964429745.1 of uncultured Chitinophagales bacterium. Classification (GTDB taxonomy): domain Bacteria; phylum Bacteroidota; class Bacteroidia; order Chitinophagales; family BACL12; genus WGOA01. Next base: position 20,732 of record CAYSDI010000025.1, read on the forward strand.
AAAACGGGTGTGCTCGTATGTATAAGGGATTATGGCCACGCTGAAATCCTTTTCGCCCGCTTCGACCAACGTCAGGCTTACCCCGTCAATACAAATAGAGCCTTTAGGCACCAAAACGTTGACGCCGTCCGGACGGTAGTGAAAGCGAAACAACCAGCTTCCCCCCTCCTCGCGCACATCGGTGACTACGGCGGTTGTATCTACATGACCCTGCACCAGATGGCCATCCAGACGCGCCCCAAACTGCATGGCACGCTCAAGATTAACCGTATCGCCTGGCTCCAGAGAACCTAAGGCCGAACGTTGCAGCGTCTCGTGAATGGCAGTGACCGTGTGCGTATCGCCAGCTACCTTGACCACGGTGAGGCAAACGCCGTTGTGCGCTACACTCTGGTCAATGCGCAGGTGCCCCGCTAAATCGGAGTGGACCGTCAGGTGAATGTTCTGTGCGTCGTGAAGGATTTCGGTCACCTTCCCCAGCGATTCAATGATGCCGGTAAACATGGTTTAAGGGTTGGAATTGCCGTTGCCGCGGATCAGGTGGATAAATCCCTCCAAAGGCTGTGGCTGGGCAGTACTGCCGTCCGCCCGGATCTCGATCACCGTACAGACATAGTGGTAAACACCTTCTGCGAGCGGCTGCCCGGTTCCCTGATGCGTGCCGTCCCAATTGATCTGCGGGTCGCTGGTTTGGTAGACCAATCCACCCCATTTGTTAAAGATCAGAATGTCTATGCTTTCGATGAAGCGGTAAGGCAAAAAGGGCGTAAACAGGTCGTTGGCGCCGTCGCCATTGGGAGTAAATGCGTTTGGCAGTTCGAAATTGGGGCAATTGTCTACGCAAACAATGTTGCTGAATCCACTCTCGTTGCCCACCGAATCGATGGCTGTGACCGCATAGCAGCCAGCCAGGGTGCTCAGGTTGCTGTGCGTGAAGGTGGTGTCAAAAGCACCGAAAACCGTTTCCAACAAGGTCAATGACTCTCCCGGCAAACCATAGTAAACCTGGTACTGTAGCACGTCATCCGCGCAAACAAAATTGGGGTTGTTCCAGGTCAAATCATTGGTCAGGTTATTGGGGTCGAACAGTTGTCCAGGTCTGGAGCAGATGTTGTCAACCACCAAAAAAGGAGGACATGGAGCTGCGGTGTCCTGCGGAATGCCACAAGCGCGTTGCGACAAGTTGATCAGGCTGTCCGGCAGTGACTCCGATCCGTATGTGCCCAGCGCCCGAATGTAGTAGCAGTACTCCGAACCATTGGATAAGCTATCATCGGTGTAAGCGGCAACAGTGGTGGTGTCTAACAAGGTAAAGTTGCCGGAGCCTGTGGGCTCTTCGCGGTACACTTCATACTCAAAATTGGACCAGGGCACGTTGAAATCCCAAGTCAACAGGAGCGCATTGTCGGCAAAGCCCACGTTGAGGTAAACCGTAGACGCAGCAGTGGCCTCGCCAATAAAGACTTCTCCGCCCAGGAAATCGCTGGCGTAAAATCTGACGTCATAAGAATAAGGCCCGTCTACGGTATTCAGGCCGGTATCCAAAAAGGAAGTGTCGGTGAATCCCGCAAAATTCGGGCTGGGGTAATCCGCCAGGATAATAGGATCTGTTATGCTAAAGCCCGGACTCCGAATGAGCTCATAGCGATAGGGTCCGGGATTGGCAATAGTATCCAGATCATCCGGATCGGGCGTAACCCAAGCCACGAAAACCTCGCCGCCCGTTTCATCGGTAACCTCCACGCTGGCATTGGTCATAACTGGCAGGTCGCGGCGCAGTTCGGTACAGGCAGCATCAGAAGGCCGGCTGCCAACCTCGTTAAACAACGCAGGACTGCCCGCAGGAGACTCGGCAAACTCCGCCACGATGCGGTAGGAATACACCGGTCCGCGGGTGACGTCAAAATCCGTGTAGCGATGGGCAGATTCTACAAAAGCAATCTGGACAAAGTCTGTTCCTTCCAGGCCGCGCTGGCAATTGTCAAAGACAAAATCAGAATCGCATCCGAGCTTGCGCCAAATGGAAAACCCTTGAAAATTGGGGGAATCGTAACAGGAATATAAGCTGTCCCAGGCCAGATTAATCCGATTGCCGACCGGAGTCGCCGTCAAATCTTCCGGGGCAGGCGCCACGATGGTGATCAGCCAGCTTTCCAGGTCAGTCAGCGGAATGTCCAGCGGCCCGATACTAAAATCATCGGTGGCCCTGAAAACTACCTGGTAAAAATTCTTGCGAATGTGAGAACAATCCGTTTGCCAGGTAAAGAGCTGGGCTACAGTGCCGGTGCCAAAGGTCTCTGTGAATTCTGCCGGGTTGCTGGTCACTTCAAACGGTCCCCCTGTAGCGGAGAGCTCAACCACGTCGTTGTCAATATCCGTAGCGGTGATGAGCCGTTGAAGCCATTCCCCCGCAACGATACAGGTGTCTTCAACTTCGGCAATTTCCGGCGGGTTGTTGTCGGTGTTTTCGACAAAAATCTGAAGGTCCCGAATTTTGGAACCAATCCATCGCCCTCCCCGAAACTCCCGGATCAGGATGGCCACGTTGTAGATGCACTCTTGGCAGGGCGAGTCCCAAACCAATTCACCCGTACGCGAATCAATGCTAAGGCTGGCACCGCAGGCATCGTAAGCGTTGGGATACTCATAACCCGGCACGTCGATACCCGGGGCCTGTTTCGGAGGAATCAAGCTGTAGTGCAGACTGTCGCCGTCGGGGTCAAAAGCATTGGGGTTGTGGATGAACACTTTGCCCACTTCGGCAAAATCAATGGGTGGATAAAGCAACATCGGCGAACTGTTGTAACCCAGTAAAATTGGGTTGACGAGGTTCAGTGTGTCTTCCAGGTAGAAGGGCACATTGACCGACCCATCCATGTTGCAGACCCCTTCCACGCGGTTGGGGTCTTCCATATAAATGACATATACGTCAGGACCGGGAAAGGTGTACTGCGTAGTATACTCATTGCGCTTGAGCACGCCGGGCACCAGCACGGTCTGAAAGGTTCGGCCGATGGTTTTCTCGGTGCCTACCGGGTCGCGGGCGTCAAAAACCATCGTGAGGCTGTCGCGGTCTGCCGGAGAATCGGGGAAGGTGTAGGTAATGAGAGTAAACTCAAAGGTGGTGCCCGATATGTAGCGGTAACAGATCTCACCCGCGCGGTTATGCGTTGCCCAAACCTGGTGGCCTGACATGACCAGCACGAACGGCAAAAGGAAGCGAAAATAGAGGGAAGGATATTTCATGCCCGCGTCACGTCGAAACTACGAAAGAAGAAGGGATCTCCGGCCGCAGCCGCACCTTCCCCCCCCCGAATACGGCGAAATCCAGGCAATTATTGCCGGGAACTGACGCTGGCCAGCAGAAACTCCCGGTTTAGCATGGCAATGACCGACTGCGGGATTTCCTTGGGGCATTCCGCTGAACAGGCTCCCGTATTGGTGCAGGCCCCGAAGCCTTCAGCATCCATTTGGGCCACCATGGCCTCTACGCGCAGTGCGGCCTCCGGACGGCCCTGAGGCAACAAGCCCAGGTGGCTGACTTTGGCCCCGACGAACAACATCGCCGAAGCGTTCTTGCACGCAGCCACACATGCCCCACAGCCGATGCAGGCGGCGGCTTCCATAGCTTCGTCGGCTTGCGGCTTGGGAATGGGAATGGCGTTGGCATCTTGTGCCTGACCGGTGCTCACCGAAATGTAGCCGCCAGCCTGAATAATGCGGTCAAAAGCAGCGCGGTCAACCACCAAATCCCGAACAACCGGAAAGGCTTTAGCGCGCCAGGGTTCTATCGTGATGGTCTGCCCGTCGTGGAAACTCCGCATGTGCAACTGGCAGGTAGTGGTCTGGTCCGGACCGTGGGGGTGTCCATTAATGTACATGCTGCACATGCCGCAAATGCCCTCGCGGCAATCGTGATCAAAGGCCACCGGCTCTTTTTTCTCGTGAAGCAATTGATCATTGAGCAAGTCCATCATTTCCAAAAAGGAACTGTCGGCACTGACTCCGCTGAGCGAATACGTTTCAAAGCCGCCCTTTGCGGCATTGTTTTTCTGTCTCCAGACCTTGAGCGTGAGGTTCATGCGGGAATCGGTTTGTGCCAGTTAAACGTAAGAACGGGTTTTGAGTTCAACGTTTTCGTAAACGAGGGCTTCCTGGTTCAGGTTAGGGGCAGACCGCTCTCCGGTATACTCCCAGGCAGAAACATAAGCATAGTTCTGGTCATCGCGCTTGGCCTCGCCATTCTCTGAATACTCTTCGCGGTAGTGGCCACCACAACTTTCGTTGCGGTTGAGTGCATCCAGAATCATCAACTCGCCCAGCTCAATGAAATCGGCCACGCGCATAGCCTTTTCCAACTCGGGATTGAATTCGTCTGCGCTGCCGGGAACATAGAGATCACTCCAGAATTGCTGACGCACTTCTGCAATCAATTCCAGCGCCTTGCGAAGCCCGGTTTCATTGCGAGCCATGCCGCAGTAATCCCAAATAATCAGGCCGAGCTTCCGGTGAAGGCTGTCCACGGTTTGGTTGCCCTTCATGGACAGAAAACGCTGGAGCGTTTCGCGAACTTCGCGCTCGCTTTGCTCAAACTCCGGCAGGTTGGTGTCAATTTTCGGGGTCCGGATTTCATGGCTCAGGAAGGTGCCGATGGTGTAAGGAATCACGAAATACCCGTCAGCAAGCCCCTGCATCAGCGCAGAAGCCCCAAGCCTGTTGGCCCCGTGGTCCGAGAAATTGCATTCCCCCAGCGCGAACAAGCCCGGAATGGTGGTCATCAAATTATAGTCCACCCAGGTTCCGCCCATGGTGTAGTGAACCGCGGGGAAAATCTGCATGGGCGTCTTGTACGGGTTCTGGGCCGTGATCTTTTCGTACATGTCGAAAAGGTTGCCGTACCGCTCGCGAATGACGCCCTCGCCCATTTGCTGAATCGCATCCCGAAAGTCCAGAAACACTGCCTGCCCGGTTTCGTTAACCCCTCGCCCATCGTCGCAGACCAACTTGGCCGCCCTGGAAGCCACGTCGCGAGGCACCAGGTTACCAAAAGTAGGATACATGCGCTCGAGGAAGTAATCGCGCCGGTCGTCCGGCAAATCGGCGGGCTTTAAAGCGCCGGTGGCAATTTTCTTGGCGTCTTCGCGGTGCAGCGGTACCCAGACCCTTCCATCGTTGCGCAAACTTTCACTCATAAGGGTGAGCTTGCTCTGGTGTTCCCCTTTGACCGGGATGCAGGTAGGGTGAATTTGGGTAAAGCAAGGATTGGCGAAAAACGCGCCGCGCTTGTAGGCTTTCCAGGAAGCAGTCACGTTGCTTCCCATGGCGTTGGTGCTCAGAAAGAACACGTTGCTGTAGCCACCCGTAGCCATGACCACCGCATGGGCACCATGGCGCTCCAGCTTGCCCGTGACCAGGTCGCGGGCGATGATGCCCCGGGCTTTGCCGTCAACAATGACCACATCCAGCATCTCGTGCCGGTTGTACATCTTGACGCGGCCGTGGGCAATTTCTTTACTCAAGGACTGGTATGCGCCCAGCAGCAATTGCTGCCCCGTCTGGCCGCGGGCGTAAAAGGTGCGGGAAACCTGCACCCCGCCGAAAGAGCGGTTGGCCAACAAGCCTCCATACTCGCGGGCAAAGGGCACACCCTGTGCCACGCATTGGTCAATGATGGCTGTGCTCGCTTCTGCTAAACGGTACACGTTGGCCTCGCGGGAACGGTAATCGCCCCCCTTGACGGTATCATAAAAAAGGCGATAAACGGAATCGCCATCGTTCTGGTAGTTCTTGGCCGCATTAATGCCTCCTTGAGCGGCAATAGAGTGGGCTCGGCGCGGACTGTCCTGGAAACAAAAGGCTTTGACGTTATAACCCAGTTCGCCGAGCGACGCTGCTGCTGCTGCCCCAGCCAACCCGGTTCCCACCACGATAATGTCCAACTTTCGCTTGTTGTTGGGGCTCACGAGCGGAAGGGTAGACCGGTAGCGCGTCCATTTCTCGTCCAAAGGACCTTCAGGGATGCGGGCGTCCAGTTTTTGCGAAGCCGAAGCCATAGACGAAGACGAAGACGAAGCCATTAGGGAATCATTTAAGAAAGTAAACCGCCACTGGTACTGCGGCAAAACCCAGGGGAATCAAAATGGCAAAAACCAGGGTGCCGAGCTGTTTGATCAGCGGCGTGTATTTGGGATGGTTAGCCCCAACGGTTTGAAAACCGCTTTGAAAACCGTGCACCATGTGGTAAGACAAGGCCAGCATGCCAGCTACATACAACGCCACCAGCCAAGGTTGCTGGAAGGCCGGAATGACTACGCTATAAAGGTCTTTTACGTGTTTGCCGCTTTCGGTCACGTAAACCGGTACATCACCGAACTTGAGCACGTACCAGAAATTGCTCAAGTGTACGATAATGTAAACGAGCAAAACCACTCCCAGAAACACCATGTTGCGGCTGGCCCAGGTGCTGTTAGTGCTTTGCCCGGAAACGGCATAGCCTTTGGGGCGGGCACTGGTATTGCTGCGGCTAATTGCGATAGCCATCAGGGCATGCACCACAATAGAGGCATACGTGAGGTAGGACATGATCTTGATGACCTTGTTGTGGGTCATCACATATGTATACTCGTTAAAGGCGTCGCGGGAGCCCCAGATCAGTTGAAGGTTGCCCACCATGTGGACCACAAGAAAGGTGCAGAGAAAAAGGCCGGTCAGAGCAACCACCGATTTTCGGCCTATGGAGGAGGAGATAAAAGACGTCAACCAACTCATGCGCAGAGAAACTTGAGGGAGAGAACTTTGGATTGCCGCAAATGTAACGTCTAACGCATAATAAACGGTTGAGCAGCAAGGCTGTTCACGGGAAAAAGCCCTTGGCCTGCTAAAAAATAGCCAAAAAAAACGCCGCTCCCCTGCAGAGGGGAACGGCGGCGATCAATGGGCAAAATGAGTTGCTTACAACAAGTCAAGGGTGGTTCTAAATGAGCTCCATCTGGATGACCCAAAGCCCTGCGTGTTCAATCAACACAGAGCCCAGGCTGAAGGCCTGCGAACCCTGCGCGCGCACGTAATAGGGATAGCCGGCGGGCAATTCGTTGAAGATGACCACGCCGTAACCGTCCGTCCAGCCCTTGGCAATAGGGAAACGGTAATCGAGGGCGTCGTTGTAGGTCTGGTAGAGGGTGATTTCGGCACCCTGAATCACGAAGCCGGAAGGCGTGTTGACCCGCACTTCAAGGTCTGCCGATTGGAGAATGACATCGGGGCCATTGTCTTCCACGTAAATGCAGGAGCTGGCAAAGAGGCTGAACAGTACCAAAGCAACGAGGACGAAGGGTCGATAGGCTTTCATAACTTGGCGTTTTGGGGTGCACTCAAGCCTAAGCCAAACACCGTGCCAAATTGTGGACAGTGCCGACGCAACCGCCGGCCCATGCTGCATGATCCGCTCCCCTTATTGTTTGATCAGCGGAGTTCCACCCAAGCGTTGACCCTGCTGGTCCCGAAGCTCAAGCAGGTAAAATCCAGCCGGGAGATTGCTCAGATCCAGCTCAAAACGGTTGCTGCCTGCCTGCGCAATTTCCTGGCGCAGCACAACCACCCGCCCGGAAAGATCCGTCAGGCTCAACCATACCTGGCCATCCAGGGGAAGGGTCCAGGTGACCAGCGCAAAATCCTGGGCCGGAACCGGAAACACCGCGTCGGGTCCGGCCTGCGAAAAGCGCACCGAGATGACTTCGCTGAGCGTTTCCGTATCGTCCAGGTCGGTCTGGCGCAGGCGGTAATAGTTTAAACCGGGGAAGGGGTTGCGGTCGGTGAGCGAGTATTCCTGCACTCTCGTGGAGCTTCCCGCTGCTGCCACGGTGCCAATAACACTGAACGATGCAGCATCCCGGCTGCGCTCAACGGCGAACGAAGCACTGTTGACCTCTGTGGCTGTGGTCCAGCTCAGCAGTACCTGACCGTTAGCCGCTTGCCCTTCGAACGTGACCAATTCCACCGGAAGCGGATTGCCTCCATCAGAGAACGTGAAACCGGAAAAACCGGGCGCTGCCTGAGCAGGATTACCATCAGCCAAATCATAGGCCGTGGCGTTGAGTACCTCCCATTCGGTGGCGGAGGTGGGCAGGCGCCAGCAAAACAGGTTGTCCGTGGCCTTGCTGTTCTGATGCGCCGTTGACCAGAAGAACTCGAGGTCTACGTCGCTACTGGGTTGCGTGGTGGGATCGATGTCCCATCGTTTGGCAATGCCGGCGGCAAAGCCAGGGCCCTCCGGATTGACGATACCATCCGGGCCGCTGGTGGTCACAACTGTCGTGCTTCCCAGGTTGTTGCCATTGGGGTTGACGAGCAGGCCATAGGCCATGGCAACCTGGCTGCTTCCGCTTAGGGTTTTGGTCTGCTCTGTGCGGCCGTTGAGGTAGTGAACATTGATGTTGGCCAGGGTCAGTGTAGCATTGGGGTTCAGGTACAGCGTGTTTCCCGTCTCTGTGGTTACAATGCCTTGCGCAATTTCCAATTGGTCTTCTATGGTCCAGTCGGTAGTCACGTTAAGGGCAGGGTTGGCAGCACTGCTGTTCTGCACGCGGACAAAGTTGAAGGTATTGCCTCCGTTGTCAGCCAGCGTTTGTACCGAAGAACCGCCAAAGTAAACTGCACGCCCGCTGGGCAGGAAGGTTCCGTCAATGGTGAAATCTTCCTGGACGTAGAGGTCGTCGCCAATGTTGGCGTTCAAGTCAACAGTGGCGTTGATGCCGATGTTGATGTTGCCGTTGATCCGCACATCGTAGGCGCCGTTCGCCGTGGGCTTGAGGTCATTCCCATTGCCGTTGTTTACCGTGAGCGTGGTGGTTCCGGTCATGGTCAAATCATCTGCCAGGAGCAGCAGGTTAAACGAAGCCACTGACGTTGTAGGAGGATTGAGCGTCATGGACCCCGTGCTGACCAGGGTTAGATTGCCGGCGCGAAGGCCACTTCCGCCGGTAGCATTGACGACTACACTGCTGGTGCGGATCTCAACATTCGGTGGGTTGTTACTGGTGGTGCCCAATTGCCATTCGCGGCTGGTACTGGCGATATCGAAGGTACCACCTGTTTCGTATACGAGTGTAGCTGATGAGCCATACGCGGGTCGGTTGGTGTTGACAAAGCCGCCGGCCAGAATTCGCAAGGTATTGGCCAATTGGCTGTTGCTGCCAAAATTGACTCCCCCCCCGTCCAGGTCGGCATTGTAGAATTGAGTGGTAGACGTGCCCGCAACCGTATTGCTGCCTTTGAAAACAATCGCGCCTGTGCCTGCCGTGAAGGTGCCGCTGTTGGTCAGGGTACCTCCCGTGCGCATTTGCAAACTGAAGGTGCCGAGCGCCAGCGTTCCGGTGTTTTCAATAGTGATGCTGGTGCAGGCCAGCGCGCTGCTGTTGAGCGTCACGGTTGTTGAAGCACCTATCCGGATGCTGTTGGGCGAAACGGTTGATGTCCATTCCAGCGAGGGATTCAGCGATGTGCCCGTGTTGTAGTACAACTCAGCGCTGCTGCCGTAAACCAATGCCGCGGGAATGGCACCTGGTTCCAACACAAGGGTACCGCCATTCAAATTCAGGGTGCCGTTGATCGTAAGCGTTTTGCCTTGGCGAACCGTGAGCGTAGCTCCGGATTGCAGCGTCAGGTTGTGCAGCATTTCAGTGCCGATGTTATGTGTGCCGGAGGCCAACGCCAGCGTAGCGCCGCTGGCCGCAGAAAAGCGGCTGTCAACTGTGACGCTCAGGGCCGATACGGTCAGCGTGTGCGATGCGTTGAGTTCAACAGCTCCTCCGCTAACCGTAAGATTTGCTATGGCATCGGTGACCAGATCCAACGTACCCGAACTTACGGTGATGGTAGCGCTGTTGTCAATTACGTTGCTGGCTGTGCTCTCCAGACGACCGCCGTTGACGACCAGGCTGGTAGAAGCCAGGCTGGTTCCGATGAGCAGCGTTCCCCCCGTAGCCGTGGTGGAGCCAGTGTAGCTCTGCGTGCCAGACAAAGTTTGTATGCCGCTGCCGGTTTTAACCACGCTTCCTGTTCCGGTCATAGCACCGCTGTAGCTGTCCGTGCCCGTGTTGTCAATGGTTATGACCGCAGAACCCAAAGAGATGCTGCCGGTGGTGCCGGCCAGTGCAACTTTTTGGTTGTTGTTGTTAAAGTTGACGGTGCCGTTAGCCGTGAGCAACGGCGGTGTTCCCGTGCCCCACTGGTTGGCGGCAGTAGTATTGAGGGTGGTGGTGCTGTTGACGATCGTCGTATGGGCGGCCTTTAAATCTGCTGGTTTGCTTAAGGTAAGTGCGCCCGCTGAAACGGTTGTGGTTCCTGTATAGGTGTTGGCGGCTGATCCGGAAATGAGCAATGTGCCCGCACCAGTTTTAGTGGTGGCTGCTGCTCCGTCAAGTACACCGGAAAGGCTGAGGGTGCCCCCTGATGCTGCCGTGAGCAAAGCGCTGCCTTCGAACTGAATATTTCCGCTGAACGTATTGGTTCCGGAAGTGTTTGAACCGGACAACGTGCTGCCCGCGCCAGAGGTCCGCACCTGAATGACGTTGCTCAATGTGCTGCCGCCATCAGCGTCGGCGAGTTCCAGCGCGCCGGAGGCACTGCCGCTGCCCGGTCCGATGCGAATGGTGGCGTTGCCTGCTCCTGCGCCCGCCAAAACCGACAGTGTACCCTGGTCAAGGAAGACGCCACCAGTATAGCTGCTGTTGGCGTTGTTGAGTTGCACGGTACCCGTTCCCTTTTTGACAAACTTGCCGGAACCGGCCAGCACGGATGCGCCGCCCGTAGTGTTCTGGGTTACGGTAGAAGCCGTGTTGATTTCGTAGAAAGCGGTAACATAAGTTTGGTAATTGCCACCGCCGTTGTCTAGCAAAACATCGCTGCAATTTGTTGTGATGCGGAAGTAGTACTCAATGGTGTAGGAACCGCTTCGAGTCTGCCCGTTCAGCAGGTTAACGTTGTGGTTGGTTCTTTTCCAGCGCTGGTTTCCGCTTCCGAGGTCAGCGTCAAAGTTCAGGGTGAGTTCATTGAATGCCCCGGGCGTTTCGCCCGTGTAAAAAACGCGGTAGTGGAGCCTGGCCCCGGTAACGTCACCAGAGCCGTTCTTCCAAGTCTTGATCTCTCCACCGCGCAACAAAAGTTGCCCATTGTTGATGGTGGCTACTTCGCCGTAACTGAATTCATCCAATGTTGCCACGCTGCGGTAGGTGCCTTCGCCAGTGGTAGACCCGTCAGTAACGGAAAAGATGGCACCGCCACTGCCGTCGCTAAAAAACCCCCGGTTGCACTGTGCCTGCACTGCGTTTAAGCCTGCGAGCAGGCAAACTATGGTAAAAAAGCGTATTGCGATGTTCATGGGTTTCGTCATCTTAGGGATACGATCAGCGGCAATATAACCCCAATGTTACCTGAATGTGAAGTTCGTGTAAGAATTACACTTATCCAAGCAGCAAATGAACTTTACCAATGTTTAAAACCCGCCATGCAGCGGGAAAGCAACGGGGAGAAAGAATCGGGTAGAAAACACCGGGATGAAAGAATCGGGTAGAAAGCGGATAAATAGCGGGTAACATTCGGGGTAGATTCGGGGTAGATTCGGGATTGCAGCAGGCAAACACCAGGTAAACTGGGCGAACGCAAGCCCTAAAATCCAGCGAAAATTCGCTGAGCGCGAAAAACCCCTGCGAACTAAGCAATCAAGTCGCCCTCGATACCCGCCCTTTCGGCCACCTCATATCGGTTTCGGTCTGAGCCATTGCGCGAAACAAGCTCGGCCACAAAGCCGGCCACAAACAACTGTACACCAACGATAACGGCCACCAGGGCCAGGTAGAACATGGGGTTTTCGGTGGCATCGCGGAATTTGAGCCCTTGCGATTGGCGGATCACCTTGGAGAGAATAACCCAGAAGGTCATCACCGCACCAGCCAAAAAAGAAAGCGTGCCCAAGGTCCCAAACAAGTGCATCGGCCGATTGCCGAAACGCTGCACAAACAGGGCAGAAAACAAATCCAAAAAACCGTTAATAAATCGCTCGAGGCCAAATTTAGTGTAGCCGTATTGCCGCGCCCGGTGCTGCACCACTTTCTCGCCGATGCGGCGGAACCCAGCCGACTTGGCAATCAGCGGGATCTGGCGGTGCATTTCGCCATATACCTCAATGGCCTTGACCACCTCCTGCCGGTACGCCTTGAGTCCGCAATTAAAATCGTGCAAGTTGATGCCTGTGAGCCAGCGGGTAACGCCATTGTAGAACTTGCTGGGAATGGTCTTGCTGATAGGGTCGTAGCGCTTTTGCTTCCAGCCCGACACCAGGTCGTAGCCCTCCTCGCGAATCATGCGCACCAGCTCCGGAATTTCGTCGGGGCTGTCCTGCAAATCCGCGTCCATGGTGATGACCACACGGCCCTTCGCCTCCTGAAAACCTTGGTTGAGCGCCGCCGACTTGCCGTAGTTGCGTCGAAACCGGATGCCGCGCACCGTTCGGTGCGTCTCCGCCAACGTGCGAATCACGTTCCACGTGCCGTCGTCCGAGCCGTCGTCGATAATCAGCACTTCGTAGCGCAGCTTTTCGCCCAGACACACACGGTCAATCCACGCCACCAATTCAGGCAGCGACTCGTGCTCATTGTACGCAGGTATAACCAGGCTCAGGTCCATAACAGGTGGCCGCAAAGAAACGGTTTTTAGGCTTGCAACGGGGGAAGGGGGACCGTGCGCCCGGCAACGGCAACGCTTGGAAGTAAGCTCATCGCCGGCTAAACAGCACCAGCAAGCTGGACGGCAACAGCCCCACCACCGACCAGATGATGCCGCCCAGAAACATGCCGAGCGGCCCGTACAGCACAACGCGGCTGCGATGCAAATGCTCTTCGATGTCGCCAGGCGAAAAGCCGTCTTCGGTCATTTGCCGCTCGGCTTCGGCCAGGCGGCTCGTCATCACTTCAGGAAAAAACCAGCGGTACCACAACACCAGGAAAATGCCGCAGGCAAAACCGGTGGTCAGGCAAATGCCCACCACGCTGCGGAACAACTTGCGCAGCGACACGCCTTGCGGATAAACCCGGTACACCCGGCGAACCTGCAGCGCAGAAGTGACCAGGGCCACCAGCGGCGGAAAAGCGAAGACCCAAAGCCGCTGTTGCACCGCGGCCGTTTCGCCCACCAAGAACAACCCGGCAGCCAATCCCGCCACCGCCACCACCGCAGAAACCATCGCCAGCGGTGCAGCCGAGGGCCAGGCTGGGCTGGACGAAGGATCAGGGTACACGGGGTCAGCAGCCCCCTCAGAAGACGGTTGGTTGCTCATGCCGGATCAGGCTTGCACCGTTTGGGCGTGGCGGATAAATCGCCCACGGGCATACACCCCTTCCACCGTGCCGGTGAGCGGCTGGCCCAACATGGGATTGTTGCGCGAGCGCGAGCGCAAATCGGCGGATTGAGGGGTCCAGTGCCCCTTCGGCCGGAAAAACGTAAGATCGGCGTTAGCGCCTTCTTGTATGGTGGAAGGAGGCAAGTCCAGGAGCGTGCGCGGTGCCGTACACAGCCATTGCACCATTTTCTCCACCCCTGCCTGCGCGCCGAGCGCCATACACAGGGCAGAGAACGCGGTCTCCAAGCCGTTGATGCCGTACGAGGCGTATTCGAACTCCAGGCGCTTTTCGTCTTCGTGCTGCGGCATGTGGTTGGAGCAAACAAGGTCGATGGTGCCGTCAAGCAGGCCGGAAATCAGCGCTTCGCGGTCGCGGGCCGCGCGCAGTGGCGGCAGCACTTTGAAGTTGGAATCAAACTCGCCCAGGGCCTGATCGTCGTAAAGCAATTGATAGGCTGCCACCCCGGCGGTGACCTCTTGCCCTTTGGCTTTGGCTTCGCGAATCAGGTCAACTGAGCGATGGCTGGAAATGAGCGCAAAATGCAGGCGGCCGCCGGTGTACTCCAACAGTTGCAGATCGCGCTGCACCATGAGCGCTTCGGCCATGCCGGGAATGCCCGGAAGCCCCAGACGAATGGCCATCGTGCCCTCGTGAACACCGGCCTTTCCAGCCATGTCAAGGTCAAGCGGCAGGTTGACGACCAAGCCGTTAAACGGCTGAACATAGCGAAGCGCATGGAGCATCAGGCCTGCGTGTCGCAGCGGTCGGTTGCCTTCGGTGAACGCCACCGCTCCGGCCTCGCGCATGTCGTACAGCTCAGCAATATCATAACCTTTGTTATGTCTGCTGATCGCTCCATAAGGATAAATATGGATGGGCAGTTGTGATGACCTGGACCGGATGTATTCCAATTCCGCTTTGCTGTGCAGCACCGGGTCCGTGTTGGGCACGACCACTACCCCGGTAAATCCGCCGGCGGCGGCGGCGGCGGCGCCGCTGGCCAGGTCTTCGCGGTGCTCCTTGCCCGGGTCGCAAAAGTGGGCGAAGGTATCGAGCCAGCCAGGCGAGGCACAGAGCGGTCCGTTTTGATCCGGACTTTCGAGTACCTCTGCCTCCGATGCTTCCAGGTTGCTGCCAATTTTTTTCACTTGACCACCGTCTACCAGCAAGTCAAGCGTCTGGCCGTGGTACGGCGAGGCAGCGTCTACGATGAGGACCGAGCGGACAAGTAAAGCCATGGTTCGAAGGGCGTTGCGCCGTAGCGCGAGGTCGGGGAGCGAGGTCTTGAGCCTGGTCGGGGAGCGAGGTCTTGAGTCTGGTCGGGGAGCGAGGTCCTAGGCCTGGTCGGGGAGCGAGGTCTTGAGTCTGGTCGGGGAGCGAGCTCTTACAACCAGCGGAGGAGCAGTACTTCCAACCCCAAAAAGGCCAGGGCGAAGATAAGACAGGCCTTCCAAAGCCTGCGGCCGTCGCTAATGCGGCTGACATCTGCCGATAGACGGCCAGCATCGTCAGTAAGCACGCGGGTGTTGCTGCCCGAAAAACGCTCGTCGAGCTCCTTGCGCGACCAGAACTCCAGTTGCGACTCGCGGCGGTCGTAGTTCATGGAGAAATGCCCCGCTTCGGCACCGTCTGGCATCACGATTTGGTAGTGGCCCGCTTCGGTGGCCTGGTCGGCCACCTGAATGCGGATGCGGTCGCCGCTGCGCTCCACGCGGGGCAGGAACTCCAGTCGGTCTTGCAGGCGAACAGAAGGCTGCTGGTCAGCGCTCAACAAGGCGGGCTGCACGCCGGCCCCCAGATCGATCCACTCGTCGCGGCCGATGATTTGCGCCAGCGGACGGTCGCCGGAGCCGACTACCGCCAGGCGAAACACGAACGGCACAAATAAGCCGCCTTGAGCCGGCAGATCGCTGGCTGCGCTGGTCAACGGGCTGGCGCACACGTACAGCGAGCCCCGGCCCACCGGGAAGCGGCCCAGGAAAGAATCGCCGTCTTTGAAGCGCATCAGGTTGTCCTCGCGGCTCATGGCGCCCGAGGCCAGGCGGTAACTGAGGCGCGCCGCCGGCAGGGCCAGGTTGCGGGGTACCGAAGCAAACACATCGCGAAAAATAGGGTTCTCCATGTTGAATGAACCCACCTCGCGGGTGCGGGTTACCCGCTCGCCCAGCGATGCGCCGCCGCTGTTCAGCAGGCTGTTGTAGGTAGAGGCGTCCGCACTTTCGCCCGGAAAAACCAGCACGGCACCGCCGTTCTCCAGAAAATCATTCAGCGCCGCGACCAGGCCGGAAGGCAGGCGCTCAAGCCCGTCGAGCACCACCAGCCGGTTGTTGCCCAGCGCAGCATAATCCACGTTGTCTGCCGGCCGGTTTTCAAGCCGGAACAGCGCGTTGTTGCCAAACAGGGTGTTGAGGAAAGGATTGCCCTCCGGGCGGCCCAGGACCAGCACCGGCACGTCGCCGGCCACCGGGAAGCTGAAGTACCAGGTGTCGTCAAAGGTGACCGGGTAGTCGTTGATCTCGACGCGCCCCAGCGGCCAGCCCTGCTCGGGAATGCTGAAGGCAAGCGTATCGGTGACACTCTCGCCCGCCGGCACGTCTATTTCGCCCAGCGCCTTGACCTCTTCGCCAAACAGCAGGCGAACGCTGGTTTTCTCTGCGTCCTTGCTGCCGTAGTTGCGGATGCGTACGTTCAGCGACGCGCGCTGCCCGCGCACCTGCACCGGCTCCTCAAACCACGCCGAATCCAGGCTCAGGTTGCGCTGCTCCGTGCCCTGCAGCGGCACCAGGTTGACGGCCAGCGCCGTGTCAGGCGTAAAATCGGCGATGCTGCGCTGAAAATCGCTGAGCAGGTAGGCCACGGCGGCACCGGGTTCGGCCCGCGAAAGCGCGTCGCGCTGGCGTTCGTGCACCTGTTCCAGCGTTGGTGTTTTGGGCGAAAGGTCCAGTTCGTCGAGCGCCGCCAGGAACGCTTCCTGGTCCAGTAGCCGCTGCTGGCTGCCCGTCAGATCAGCGCTCAGCAACTGAAAGCGATCATCCGGCCCGTAAGCCTCCGCTATGGCGCGAGCCCGATCGCGCGCCTGCTCAAACAGCGATCGGTCTTCGCCCAGCGCATCCATGCTAAACGAGTTGTCCACAAAAATGCTGACTTGGCGGCTGGCCCGCTGCTCCGTCGCGTTTTCATCGGGCAAGTAAGGCTGCGCAAACGCCAAAACCAACGCCGTGAGCGCTAGGAGCCTGGTGAGCAAAACCAACCAATGCTTCAGCCGGTTGCGCGTGGCGGTCTCCTCCTTGATTTCGCGCAAAAAGCGCACGTTGCTGAAATAAACCCGCTGGTAACGCCGGAAATAAAACAGGTGAATAATGATCGGAATGCTCAGCGCCGTCAGCGCCCACAGAAAGCCGGGATAAAGGAAATTCATGCAGGATAAACAGGAGAAATCAGTTGCTGCAGATGCCCGCAGCCTCGCGAGCATTGTTTACGTGGGAAGCTGGTGAAGTTTCGGAGGGTTGCGAGCTTGCTTGCGGTTGCTTTGGGCCATTCAGGCCGTTGCCAGACCGATTATTCGATGCGTACCTTTGCCGAAAGTTCCATCCTGTGTCGGAAGACTTTCGCAAACCTACATCCAAAGTTGCCCACAACCGAGAGGAGCAAGAGGATTACCGCATTTCAACCGGAAGCTCCAAATTCTTGACCTGGCTTGGCGTGGTGCTCGTCATCCCCGGCATCGTGCTACTAATCTGGGAAGCAGAACGCAACGTTCCCGCCGGTCTGGGCTTCATCGCCGTGGGCCTGTTCACCTCCTGGACCGGCGCCGGCGCCCGTCGGCTCTTTAAAAACAAATAGTGATCCTGTTCCGTCACTGGATAGTGAGCTGATAGCCAACAACTTAGTGCCATCATCAGCCGCTGCCCCTACCCTGCCATTCGCCGCACTTTTATGCCTCGGCCATGGCTCTTACTCGGAATTAATCGTACTTTAGCGGCCCCTAAAAGTCCAAAAACACCATCGGGGTGTAGCTCAGACCGGTTAGAGCGCGCGTCTGGGGGGCGCGAGGCCGGAGGTTCGAATCCTCTCACCCCGACATT
>CAYSDI010000026.1:0-31447 GCA_964429745.1 uncultured Chitinophagales bacterium
GCCGGTCAGCTGGCTAGATGCCGGATTAGTTGCCTTTCGCGGCTCGCCTGCTCGGGTGTCGGGGGTGGGGGGCATGGTTGTACGCGTCAGAGGTTCACGGCCTCACCTCCAAGCGAAATGGATCGTTCACAGGCTTCCAAAATGCGGACCACATCAACACCATCGGCACCGCTGGTTAACGGCTGGCGCTTCTCGCTGATTGACGAGGCGAATTCTTCGAGCATCAGCGCAAGCGCTTCGGTTTGTTCCACTTGGGCCACTTCATACTCGCCATTGCGGTACTGGTATGCAGGATGCTTGCCAGGCTCGGCGGTAACGCTAAAGCCCTTGTCGTAAATTTTAACGCGCTCGGCAGCGTTGTTGTCGTCCCACACCACCATCTTCTGGTCACCGCCAATTACGGTCTGGCGCTCTTTAATGGGAGAAAGCCAACTGATGTGGAAGTGGGCGATGGTGCTGTCACCAAAGTCTACGTGCACGTAGGCCACATCGGCGAACCCACGGCCCACATGGTCTGCGCCCATAGCGCGAACCGACATAGCGCGTTTGCCAATGACGTGGTTCATGATGGAGAAATCGTGCGGGGCAAGATCCCAGATCACATTGCAATCGCGTTGAAACAAGCCCAGATTGGTCCGCGCCGAATCATAGAAATAGATATTGCCCAGCGCTCCGTCTTGCGTCAATTGCTTGATGCGGCGCACGGCACCCGTGTAAAGAAAGGTATGGTCCACCATGGTGATGACCCCTTTCTTTTCTGCGGCCTCTAGCACTTCCAGGCCTTGTGCCACCGTGCTGGTAAACGGCTTCTCCAACACCACGTGCTTGCCGGCTGCGATAGCCTTCATGGCCATCGGATGGTGTAAGTCAACTGGCAAGACTACCACTACGCCGTCGATGCTGTCGTCGGCCAGAAGTTTGTCTACCGAGTTGGTGATTTCTACCTCTGGATGCTTGGCTTTGATTTTGGCCAGTTGGCTTTCGTCAATGTCGCAGGCCACCACGCGGTTAATGCTGCTGACAGACAAGGCGTTTCTCACGATGTTCGGTCCCCAGTATCCCAGGCCAATGATCCCTAAGTTCATGCTTAACAATAGTTGATTCCTGCGCGCAGGACTAAAAAAAAGCAGGGCGGCACCGGCCGCCCTGAAGTCTTTTCGGAATTAGGCGCCAAAGTGGCCTCGAACCGTTTTGACCACATGCTCCATTTGGGCTTCGGTCATTTCCGGGAACATCGGCAGGGAGAGACAATTTGCTCCCAGTTGCTCTGAAACCGGGAACTGGCCTTTTTTGTAGCCCAAATGCGCAAAGCACTCCTGCAGGTGGTTGGGAATCGGGTAGTGTAACCCATTGCCAACGCCGTGCTCGGTCAGGTAAGTGCTCATGGCATCGCGCTTGGGCGTCTGCACCACGTAGAGGTGATACACATGCTTGGCGTAAGGCATGGGCGTGGGAAGGGTGAGTTCCGCTATGCCGCTGAGGTGCGCGTCATAATAGGCGGCCACTTTGCGGCGAGCTTCCGTCCAACCGGCGATGTATTTCATCTTAATCAACAGCACAGCGCCCATCAGCCCTTCCAGGCGATAGTTATGGCCGTAGACTTTGTGGTAGTACTTCTTTTCCTGCCCCTGGTTGCGGAACATGTCCACAAAACGGCCGAGGTCTTCGTTGTTGGTGGTTATGGCGCCCCCTTCGCCCCAGGCGCCCAGGTTTTTGCCGGGGTAGAAGCTGAACGAAGCGATGTCGCCAATTCCCCCGACCTTTTTGCCTTTGTATTCAGCCAGATGGCTTTGTGCGCAGTCTTCAATCAGGCCCAGTCCATGCTTCTTGCAAATGGCCAGGATAGGATCCATGTCGGCGGGCTGCCCGTAGAGGTGAACCACCGCGATGGCCTTGGTGCGAGGGGTGATGGCTGCTTCAATGGCGGCGGGATCAATGTTGTAGCTGTCCGGCTCGCAATCGACAAACACAGGAGTGGCGTTGACTAGGGTAGCGCCCCAGGCGGTGGCAATAAAAGTATTGGCCGGAACGATGAGTTCGTCGCCGGGGCCAATGTTCAACGCGAGGCTGGCCAGGTGGTTGCCGTCGGTACCCGTGCTGACGCCATAGCAATGTTTGACGTCATGGGCTTCCGCAAAGGCTTTCTCAAATGCGGCTACTTTGGGGCCCAGCACATAGGCAGTATTTTCCAATACTTCCTGCCAGGAGGCCATTACTTCATCTTTGATGGAGTTGGCGTTAGCTTTTAGGTCTAGAAAGGGAACGTTCATGGAGGGGGTTTTACGGACAAAGTCTTGCCTTTGATGCAAGCAGCCGCAAAAGTCCGGCTAATTTTGTGAAAAAGAAAGCAAAAACCGGGTTATTGTTGGATGTTAATTTCTATTAACATGCTCATACATAAGCACTTAGGCCGATGTCAAAGCATTGACGTGCATTGTGGACGCACAAATTCGGATAGTGTAAAAAATACACCTACTTAGGCATACCGAAAAAGACAGTTGACGAGTATCTTTAATGCTCGGTTGAGAACCGATTCAGAATGTCTTGAAATCACTTAAACCCCATAGTGCATGAAAACCAGAATTACGCTTGCTTTTGCTCTTTTCCTGATGGCTGCGACCGTTTTTGGTCAGGCACCAAATTTCAGAGTTACTTTTGATGCCAACTTGGCCGGAGCCGCTTGCCAGCCGCTTGGTGCCGCCAAGATGTACATGCACTCCGGTGCCGGAACCTCGAGTGAAACCGCCATTTTCGAAGTGGTGGTGGGCAACTGGGCCTTAGACGATGGCGTGGGCCAAATGACCAGCACCGGTACCGACACCTGGGAAATTGAAATCAACTTGTACGACTACTACGGCGTGGTAGAAGCCACTGATACAATCTTTGGCCTCGGCATGGTGTTCCGCAATGAAGACGGTACACTCCAAGGCAAAGACGACAACTGTGGTGACGTTACTGTCCGCGGTGTCGAAAACGGTCCACTCCGCGTGGAGAACTCAGACGGTACCCCATTTGCAGGGGTAACGGCTGAATTCATTCTCGTTGGCATTAACGATGCCCCAATCGGCGTTAGCAACATCAACATCAGCCCCAACCCGGCTGTTGACGCTGCTGTCTTCACCTTCAACACGGTTGCTAACAGCAACTACGACCTGATCATCACTAACGCCATGGGCCAACAAGTAGCTACCCAGCGCGTGTTGGGCACCCAGGCCATCATTGAGCGCGCCGGTCTTCCCGCCGGTCTCTACTTCGCCACCTTGGTGGACGAAAAAGGTGCCCGCACAACCCAGCGCTTCCTGTTTAACTAAGCCGCAAAACGTTTCGAAAAAAAAGGGCTGCCTTCACGGGCAGCCCTTTTTTTTGTTAACTTTATCTATAATCATCAAGGTCATGTATCTTTTACGTTCAGCCCGGTCTATGTTCCTTTGTTCACTCGCCTGGTTGAAACCTTCAGTAATCAGCATCATAGCTGTGATAAGCTTAATTCCCCAGTAGACGAGAGCGCAATTTCAAATAGTATGGTCCATCATCGACGAAAACATGCCGGTTCCGCTGTCGGACAATGCAGTTTGTTCGTACATAAATCATAGCAATTCTAATTCTCACGATATTAATGCCTACTCTTTTGGAGGGATGGACAGCACGCTGACCTGGTCAGGAGCAAGTAGAATGGCTTTTTGTTTCAAGATCAATGCTTCTGCACCAGTTGGCGAATGGCAGATACTCCCGTTGATTCCGGATACCATAGGCAAAGTTGGTATGGCTGCCAGTACGATAAAAGATAAAATTTATGTTATTGGAGGTGCCTATCTGCTCCCCGACGGAAGAAAAGTAAGTTCAAACCGGGTGCACGTTTTTGATCCAATTAATAACCTATGGTTGGAAGATGCGGCCCCAATTCCGATACCAGTACACGATCATGCTCAAATCGTCTACGACTCATCCTTAATTTATGTCGTCTCTGGCATGCAAGATTCCGTTCTTACGAATGCTGTCCAAGTTTTTAATCCGGAGTTAAACGTTTGGAGGGCTGGCACCTTTCTACCAAACAATGCACAGTTCAAAGCCTTCAGAGCAAGCGGAGCCATTGGTCCATGGGATGATATGATGGTGATTTCCGGTGGTGCCGGGCAGGGGCCGGACTATGCAATAGCCCCTTATGTACGTACAGGCTCCATTAGTGCCTCTGACCCAACGAGCATTAGTTGGAACGTTTATCCAGACCCTCTTGCCGCTTATTTTAAAGGGGTATCGGACAGTCATTTCCGCACAGATTTAGACAGCCATACCGGCGATCTCCAGCCGAATTGGTTTTTAACTCGGATGATGGGAGGAAGCAGCAAGGCGCATAACCTCCAAGGCTTGGCTTTGGATTCGAGTGGACCAGTTGAGGTGTTCAATTTAGATATTAATGCATGTTTTTTATACCCATCTGGCACGGTTTGCTGGGAGAACTATGGGATTGACCACTACAATACCCCTGCTGATGAGTTCTTCGTAACCGACCTCCGAGGGGTAGCCATTGATGTAAAAACAGACCCTTACCTCGGATTGAATGATTACCCGGGAAGGTATGTAATCATTGGGGGAATGGGACCAGACAGGAAGCCAACGGGCAAGGTTTTGTCCGTCTATCACCAATATTTTGGGTTAGACGCCCCAGCGGTAGGGGGCTTGGAAGTGTATCCGACTTTAACATCCGGATCAGTGCAGGTTCAAATCAAAGCTCCCAATGCATCTGGTGATTGGGACTATTCCTTAGCCAACATCGATGGTAAAACAATCCGGGCAGGAAGCCTATCTCCCCCCGCCGCTTTGGATTTCAATGACTGTCCCAATGGAATGTATTTCCTGACGCTTCAAAAAGATAACAAACGCGTCGGAACCAAAATTATGATCGCCCGGTAAACCAACCCGGAATCAGCGGAAACGAGCGTTGCACAAAGCACCCTTTTCAAGGCAACCCCGCCAAGCCTTTGCTTAACTCCAGCACATCTGACCAACTGCCGTATTGCGGTAGTAGGCGGTAATCGTTCAGGGCGCGAATGCGGCAGAAATACACTTTTCCCCGGCTCCATTCGGGCAGTTGAAAAGAAGTCTTGCGGCCAAGAATTTGGCGATTGGAATGGCTGAAATCCGGGTATTCAGACCACTCTAACTCATAGCCTTCCGCACCGGGAACCAAATCCCAGAAGAGGTAGCCTGGATGAGCCGGAACGAGGTTTTCTGCCGGAGCTGACGCCCAGGAGGTTTTGGCCAGGTCAGCCAGCATCATCGGGTACCAGAGCGTGTCTAGCATGCGGGAGTACTGAATCTGGTCCATCAGTTGCTTGGCCAGCGGAAGCAGGTCGGTTCCGTAAGTATTACTCAGCAAAATGATAGCGTTGCTGCTGTCCGGCGACATGTACAACATGCTGCGGGCGCCCACTTGATTGCCGAATTGGCTGCCATAAACCAGCCCGTTTCTTTTGTTTAGGAACACCCCCATTCCATAATAAGTAGGCTTGCCGTTAATGCGCCGCATGGTGAACATGCGGTTGAGGTTTTCGGCATTGAGGTACGTTCCGTTGAAGAGGGCCTGGGCAAAGCCAGCGGCATCCAGCACGGTGCCGGTGTAGCCCCCACCCCCCAGCTTCCATGAAATATCGGCGTAGTCATAGGTGCTACCAGTGTCCAAAACCGACTCCCCCCCTTCGACCCGATACCAGGCCGACTGCTGTGGGTAAGGCCGGCGGGCGCTGAACTCCGGCTGCAGGTAGGGCAGCCCGGCCCGCAGCCCTATGTGTTCGCGAACGTAATCGACGTATGGCATCCCCGTGGCGCGCTCCAGCGCAGCGGCCAGAAGGTTAAAGCTGAAGGTGGAGTAGTTAAAACGCATGCCCGGCGCAGAAAATAGCGGCTGATCCTTGAAGATGTCCAAAGCAGCGATGGGGTCATATCGGTCTGGATGGGCGATGATGTAGTTGGTCAAGGCTTCGCGGTTGAACGCGGCCGTTTGATCGTAGTGCTGGAGGCCGGCCTCACAGGCAAGCAGTTGCTCGATGGTCAAGGGCCCCATTCCCTTGTCGGGAAATTCCGGGACGTATTGGCGCACATCAGCTTTCAGATTCATTTGCCCGTTCTGGACCGCGTGCAGAACAGCCGTTGAAGTAATAGTTTTTGACAGCGACGCCAACCGGTAAAAGGTGTTTTCGTCAGCGGGAAGTCGGGTTTCACGGTCGGCAAAACCGTAGCCGCTGGCGTACACCAGGTCCCCGCGGGAAACCAGCGCCACCGACATGCCCACAATGTGCTGGCGGCTCATTTCCAGGCGAATGAGCGAATCCATGGTGGACTTCAGATCCGGCGACAAACGGTTGCCGACCTGCGCCGCCACCGATTGCCATAACCCGCACAGGGTCAGACTGATCATTAGAAATTTATGGAAGGATGAAGGGGTGCGCATAAACCTGTTCTGACCAAACAAAATTCGCCTTTGAACGTATAGGGTACGGTAAAAATTGGTTGGCGTTTAATTACCTTTGCAGCCGGTTTACTAAAGATCGTTTACTTCAAGGAAGCATCCAAGCAGAAAATTTTTTACGGACAGCCAAGTTAAGACAAGACCCGGCAATCGGAAACCTCGGGATTTTGGCTCGGACCATCAAAAATTATGCCGGATTGCAGTTTCTGGTCATGTTTCAACCCTGAATCCGGCCTCGCGGCAAACGCTCTGCACTAAACGTTCAACAACACCTCCAACAACACGACCATCAATACGGTTTCTCCCTCTTCGTCTGCAGGACGCATCGTATTTCTCGATGTCGTGAGGGCTTTTGCCATCCTGATGATGTTGCAAGGGCACTTTGTTGACACCATGCTGGCTGAGCAATTCCGGGACCCCAACCATTGGTTGTTCTCTTCCTGGTTTTTCATGCGCGGAATCACCGCGCCGGTGTTCTTTTTTAGCGCTGGTCTGGTGTTCACGTACCTGATGTCGCGCAGCACCAAGCCCTGGCGCGAAAACGACCGCTTGTTCAAAGGCCTGACCCGCGTGGGCCAGCTTCTTTTTCTCGGATACCTGTTGCGCATCAACTTTCCGGCGCTGATTTTCCGCATTCAGTTGTACCCCTGGTTCTGGGGCGCAGACGTGCTTCAGGTCATTGGGCTGGCGCTGCTGGCGGTCATTGGCCTGTTTATCGTGCACAAGGAGGCGCGGCTTTCGCTGCCCGCTTTGTTGGGCGGTGCCGGCCTGCTGGTGTTCTTCCTGGAGCCCGCTGTCAAGACGGGACCCTGGAATGCCTTGCCGGACGGGATAGCTGGATACCTGGTCAACCGCGGTTTCAGCACCTTTACCCTTTTCCCTTGGATCGGGTATACCCTGCTCGGGGGAATGGGCGGTGCGCTCCTGGCGCGACGTCCGCAAGTGGCTCAACACTCTCTGCTGCCGGTTGGCCTTTTAGCTACCGGTTTGGTCCTTCATTTCTTTTCGATTCAAGCCATCGGTGCCCTATACGACGCAACCGGCGTGGAGGCATTCCGCCAATGGCGCGTTCAAAACAGCCATTTGTTGGTTCGCCTTGGCGATGTGTGGGTTGCGATGGCACTCATTATCTGGATCACCCGCTTATGGAAGACCATGCCGGCGCTTATTCCCAAAATCGGGCAGGAAACGCTGCTGATTTACGGCGTGCATTACGTGGTGCTGTTTGGCACTTGGTTCGGCCTGGGCATTAGCATGATGGGCAAAGAAAGCTGGTCGCCGGCGCTTGTTATTCCTGGCGCTATCCTGTTCGTCCTCTCTTTCGTTTACCTTATTCACCGTCTTGAAACGGTCGAAAATCGGGTGCGCACCTTGCGCCGCCGCGCTCAGGTATTCGGGCTGACTTCGCTTCGCCTGGCGGGCTTCTTAGGGCTGCAAATTTTGTTGCCCATGGTCCAGCGCGTTTACGTTCGCGCTATGCCTTACCTTCGTCTCTACCGGATGCGCATCCGGCCCTGAGACTATGTTCCAACCTATTTTTTTGGCGCTCTCCTTGCAGGGATCGCCTAAAGCTTGCCACAAGAGCGGTAAGCCCTTCACGCAATTTCTTTCGGCTCGTTTTCTCTTGGCTGCCTTGGTGGCCTTTGCATTACCAGGCCAGGCTCAAGAACCGCTGACCGGGTGGCTTTTGTTAGGCCCGATGCCAGTCACGGCACAGACCGAAAAACCCCCGACCGAGGCGGAACAAAAAGCTTTTTTTCGCATTGATCAGGTCAATCCGGAAAGCACAAGCGGAGTAAAAGCCGGGCAGGGATTTCCATACGGCAGTGCGCGTTTGTTGTGGCAGCCGGCCCCTGCGTCTCAGAATGGTTCCGTTGACCTGGAGGCTTTCTTTGGACCTTTGGATTTTGCTGCTGCCTACGCCTACCTGGAATGGGAAGAAAGCGCTGCGCGCGAAGTGGTTCTGGGCATCGGCTCCGATGACGGCATACGCGTTTGGCACAACGGGCAGTTGCTGCACGATTTTATGGGAGGCCGGGAGTTAACGCCTGCAGAAGACCTGGTTAAAGTGGCTCTTCAACCCGGACTGAACCGCTTATTGGTCAAGGTGCAGGACATGGAATACACCTGGGGCTTCAGCATTAGCACCATGGAACCCGCCGACTTTGGCGACCGGTTGGTGCAAAGCGCCGGTGCCGGGAATTTGGACGGCATCGCCTTGCTGTTGGACCTTGGAACGGACGTCAACCATGTGAGTTCTTCTGGTCTTACCGCCTGGCAAATGGCGCGTATCAGGGGTAGAAACAAAGCCATGGAGGCTTTGGAAAAAGCCGGGGCCGATGTCCGCAAGCGGATGCCGGACAAAGCGCTGCTCGCCGATCGCTGGATTCAGCGCTCTATTGAACCGGGCGATGCCGGTGTGTCCGTGCTGGTGTCAGAAAACGGCAAAATAATCTACCACAAGGCCTTTGGCATGGCTGATGTGGTGGCCGGGCGCCCGTTGACCGCCAATTCCAGCTTCCGCATTGGCTCGGTGACCAAGCAATTTACCGCTACGGCCATTTTGCTCCTGGTGCAGGACGGCAAACTCAGCCTGGACCAAAAGCTCTCCGAGTTTTACCCCGACGTAGCCAATGCCGACCGAATAAGTATTCGACAAATGCTAAACCACACGGCGGGCATACGAAGCTATACGGAGAGCGATGGTTTCATGGAATCGATCACGGAATACGCAGATTCTAAAAAAATGGAGGCTCGCATTGCGGATTACAAAGCGGATTTTGAACCGGGCGAATCCTGGACGTACAGCAACAGCGGCTATTACCTGTTGGGTCGGATTGCAGAGCGCGTGAGCGGGCAGTCGCTAGGCCAGTTCTGGCAGGAGCGCATTTTTGAACCGCTGGGCATGACCCGATCCACTTTGTACGATAATCGACTCCGGATAGCCCGTCCCGATGAGGCCCTGGGGCACAGTTGGGAGAACGGCAACTATATTCAGGCTCTGGATTGGGAGATGAGTTGGGCTGCTGGGGCAGGAGCTATTTCATCCACAACGGAAGATTTATTCCGCTGGAATGAAGCCGTTTTTGGGGGAAAGGTGCTAGAGCCCGAGCTACTCCTCGAGGCCCATTCGCCCGCTAAACTCAACAATGGCCGGGAAGCAGAAGCCTTGGGCAGCGGTTACGGATTTGGCTGGATCCCCGACGAATACCGCGGGCTTACCTTGATTGGTCACACCGGCGGCTTGCACGGTTTTTCCAGCGATTTAACGCGTTTGCCCGGCCAAAATGCTACCATAGTGGTCCTTATGAATGCGTTGCCGGGCAAAAACACCTCTCCAAGCGCCATTATCCAGAACCTGGCAGAAGTTTTCTTCTACGACAAGATGACCGCACAGGAGAGTTTTGCTTCCGTGGTGATAGACACCGCTGTGTTGCAGGATTATGAAGGCCGATACGGGTATCCGGGCGGGGCAGTGCTGACGGTTCGGGTGGACGAAGGCCGCCTACTGGGCCAATTGACCGGGCAGGAAGAATTTGAGCTTTTTGCTGAAGCACCAGACCGCTTTTTCTGGAAGGTAGTGTCTGCCAGCCTTGCGTTTACCCGAAACGAAAAGGGCGACGTAACCGGCGGGGTGCACAGCCAGGGTGGACGCAAAATGGACGTGCAGAAGTTGTCCGATGCAACACTGATTTTGCTTTCTAACGAAGTGTTGGACCGCTACACCGGTGCTTACGATTTGCGCGGCATGGAGCTCAACGTGCAGCGGCGCGGCAGCAGTCTGTTCCTGGTCATGCCGGGGCAGCCCGACATGGAAATTTTCGCTTCATCGGAAACGGAATTTTTCCTGAAAAGCGTTCAGGCAACCGTGGTATTCGAAACGGACACAGAAGGAAAGGCTGTTCAACTGATGATTAACCAGGGTGGGATTGAGATGGAAGCCACCCGCAAACAGTAGCCGGGCTTCTGACCACTGCCCAACTCAGGTGCATTACATTACTTGACCCAAGCGCTTAAATCGCGCTGAAGCAACTGGCCCAGGTGCGCTACATCGTCCCGGTACACATCGCGGAGGTAGGCTTTCTCGGCCGGTGCCATCACGGGCATGTCCTCATTGCTGAACATGGCTTGTTTGGCCGCGCCCTTCCAGGATTCCGGCACCCATTGCTTAACGCGATTGACCAACCCCGATTGAAAGAGCAGGTAATTGAGTTGTTTAAAGCGCGGAACGGCGGCCTCGTTGGGGCGCTGGTCCAGGTCTAAGGACACATCGGGGTTGACGCCCAGAAAACGGAAAATGTCGCGGATGGTGGCCTCGGGGTTAACGCGGTAATCGTCGTAGAGCAATACCCTGACTCTCTCGCGGGGGAAGTGGTCGTAGAATCGCTGCAACTGGCCGGCGTACATGCCCAGCTCTTTGTAATTGTGGCTCACCCCCCAACCCTGCTGCTCTTTGGCGGAATCCGCTTCGAATTCAGGAATAAAATCTTCAGACAGGATTTTACCCAGCCGCAGGTTCATCAGGTACTGCGACCATACGCGCTCTATGGGATTGCGAAGCATCATGAGGATGCGGGCCTCCGGGCAGTGCTCCGCTATGTTGGCCGCTGAACTGGGACAGAGCAGGTAAGAGTTGCTGGCCTCGCCTACGGCCTTGAAGCCACTGGCATCGCGAAACAGGCGCTGGTATTGGTTCCAGTCGCTGAGGTTGGCGATATGAATCTTTCGGGTCATGGGACCTTCAAGGAAACGCTCCAGGTTGACGTTCACATCGTGGCGGTAGTCCCGGTTAAAGTGCTCCAGGTGCATGTCAGCCTGTGAAAAGAAATTGGTTTCCTTAACGGGAGACATATAAATTTCTGGATGTTGATCCAAAAACAAATGGAGTGCCGTGGTGCCCGCTTTGACGGCACCAACCACAAAAAAGCCGGGCAATGGATACTCCATAAGCTTCGCTTACGGGGTGGAAGGGGTTTGCGTTTCAGCCGCGATGGTTTTTGGTCCATTTTGCTGCTGCCACACCCCCATTTTCTCGGTTAACCAGTTGACTTCCAGGTCAAAATAGCGGTAGGCATACAATAATCCGACAATGATGATCAATTGTCCTGGCAGGTAAAACAGCGGTCCTTTAAAGAAGGATTGTATTAAAATCATAAACATATAATATTTAAGTGTAATAAAAAACATGTCATTAGCGGCAAACTTGACCTTGCCCGTAAAGTTGTACGCAAACACAAATTGGGAATACATAATGACCATGCCCACCAGCCCGTGGTTGAAAATCAGGCCAACCAGCCCAATGTCAACCGGGTTGACAATGCGCATGATGGGAACATCAAAGCTGCCGCTGACTTTGCCTGCTCCAAAGACGATAGCGTCGGGGTTGGACAATAAAAAATCAAGGGCTACGCCGATCTGAAGGAGGCGCGAAGTGGCCGAGCTATCATCCGATTCCTGGCCGGTGAGCACGGTGAAGTAGGACGAATACATACCCCAGAGAATGGTGGCTTCTTCAGGAAAAAAGGTAACCAAAATGGCCACTGAAGCTGCGGATGCCATGATGACGTAAAACGTGTACACCAGAATTTGCTTGAAGCTCTGGTGTTTAAAAAAGATCAGCGCCAGCGTAGACAAAAACACCACCATGTCGGTTCGGCCGTTGTTGATCACAATCATGAAGAACAGAAAGGGAAGAAACAGCAGAAGTTGGGACGTTTGCCGCTTGAAGAAGAAGCATATGGCGTGGTAAAGGCCGCCGAACGTTATGAAATAGGTGAAGTACTTGAAAAAGTAGCCCCCTTTGGTGTCTTTAGAGCGCACGAATTCCGATTCCAGGTAATCCAATGGGTCAGCGAACAATTCCGTTCCTGTAAACAAGATTAGCGAGATCCAGCCAAGCGCTAGAAAACTGTAGCGGAGCGATTCAATCGTCATCCAGCGAATGCGCACCAAGTACCAGATGAAGGTCCCGGCCAGATACATGAGCAGGTAGTTCTGCGCCAGTAGGCCCATCAGAATGGGCTGCCCGAATTCCCGCTTGGCCGAAAAGGCCGAATAAATCGGCACAATGAGCAAAATGAGAATGATCAGGTCAAAGTAGGTGATCTTGCGCTTGAGCACCAGCCGATCGGTGATGTAAAAGGCAAAGAACACCGCCAGGAAATAGCGAAAGACCAGCTCAATGCCCATGAACAGGTTTACCAGCACCGTCTTGGAAAACACCCCAGCGGACAACCCTACGACAAATACCCCCAGCAGCACGCGGAAGAAGAACCGCTCATTGTGCGGCTGTGGTTGTAAAATGGGAAGCGTATAGCCAGGAGTCAGCGACATAGGTAGGGCGACTGGAATGATGCAGAATGCTCAGGAAAGCCAGTGGGAAAGATCGCGCTGAATCATTTTTTCCAGTTCGCGCACGTCCTGCTCAAAGAGAGGACGCAGAAAGTCCTTGTCGCGCTGCGTCAGCACCAAATCATCTTTCTCTTTGTAGAAAACTTTTTTGGCGGCCTCACCCAAAAAGCGGGGCGAAATCCTTTTGGCCACGGTGCGCAATCCGGTTTTTCGCAGAAAATGGACCAGCCCGGCATTTTTGGGCACGGAGGCTTGGTTGGCTTGAAAGGACGTGTCCACGTTGTAGCTGGGATCAACTTGCAAAAATCGCAGCATGTCGTCAATAACGGCCGCGGCGTTGTCTTTGAGGTCATCAAAGAGGTAAATGCGCATTTGCCCGGGCGGAAAATACTGCTGGTAGCGCTTGAGTTGCTCGGCGTACAGGCCCATTTCGACGTACAGATGCGACACGCGAAAGCCCTTTTCCAGGGCCGCGAAGTCGCGCTGCACCTCTTGGTAGAAACTGTCCTTAACCAGACCAACGCGCAACGTCATTTTGTAGTGCGAAAAGGCGCGCTTGGTGGGATCGCGCAAAATCATAATGATTTTCATGCGCGGGTCAACAGCGTGGATTTCGCGGGCGGCAACGCTGGAATGCAGGTAGGAATTGGAAATCTCGCCGATGGCCTTTTGGCCGCGGACGTTCTTGTACAGCTTGCGGTAATGGTCCCACTGGCTGACAAAAGCGATGTGGATCTGCTCGGCCAGGTCCGTGTTCACGTAAGCCTCCACGTCTAGCTCCCCGCCTTTGTAGTAGTCTTTTCGGATTTTGTCAAGCGGAATGTCTTTGGCGAAGTAGTTGGTTTCCTTGATCGGGCTGAGGTACACTTCCGGATGCTGGCTCAGGTACTGATAAATAGACGTGGTGCCCGCTTTGGCGGCACCGACAACTAGAAAATTCGGAAGGGGATAGTGATTGGGTTCCATAGCGCTGGTCATACCGACTTTTGAGGCCGGATTTAGTCGTCCATTCCGGTTTGGTCTGCATCATCCCCTTGCCTTTCAGAGGAGCCTTCAGAGGCTTTGCGGTCGTCTTTTTTTGCCTTGGGCATGCTGGTTCCGAATTTGCCTTTGAGTCCGGGAATGCGGTTTGCGACTTTGTTCAGCAGCGGGGTGTAAATAACGGTAAAGCCGAAGATACGCTTCATGTAGATCGTGGCCACGATGTGGTTGAACAACACGCTGGCCAAATTGGAGTACGCGGCACCGACAATGCCGATGCGCGGAATCAAAATCCAATTGCCCACCAGGTTGATGAGCGCAGAAATCAGCACGATGTTCATGTACAGCTTCTGCTTGCCGCACATGTTCATGAACATGCCTACATGACCTACTGAAGCCGTAATAATCTGGCCGATGCAGAGCCACACAAAGGCCATGTACCCCGCCATAAATTCCGGGCCGTAAAGCCCGCCCAATATGGGTTTGCCAAAAGCAATGAGCAGCAGCAACATGGGGAAAATGGTGTATCCCATGAGCATCGTGGTCTTTTTGGCCACGCGCTCCAGTTCGCCCATCTCGCCCGCGTGGTAGAGCTCTGACATTTTCGGCGCTGCGGTAGACGTGATCGAGTTTTTAAAGAACTTGTTGAACATGACCAGCTTCCAGGCAACCTGGTAATACCCCACGTCGGCTTCCGTCATAAAGTAGGTGATCATCAATGTATCAGCATACCCCAAGACCAGAAAGGCTGACTTAGTCATAAACATGGGCGCCGATATGGTCAGCATTTCCTTGAGGCTGATTTTCTGCACGGGTACGCCGTCGCGCTCGTCTTTGCGGATGTGTTTGCGAAAGGCGTCATAAACAAGCCAGGAAGACACAGCACTGGTGATGCCGAGCGTGATCATGTAGCTCGTTACCGGCACGTACTTGTTCAAAAACACGATGGTCATGACCACCAGCGCCGTCAGGGTGACCACCGCTAACGAGATGTTCTGCATGGCCACTGACCCGTGTTGCTTCATGCCCCGAAGCCCTTCGAGGTTAAGTTTGAAGAGCGTTTTGGGCAATATCAGGTAGGCGGCCATCACATAAAATGGACCGAGATGGGGCTTGTTGAGTGCATCGGCCAGCACATGCGCCCCAAAATAGAGCGCCACGGAAATGGCCAGTGAACAAAGGGCAATGAGCTTGAAGGCCGTGAGGTACACCTGTGCGGCGGAGCGGTCGGAAACCTTGCGGTATTGCGGGATCAGCTTGAGCAAACTTACATCTGTGCCCACCAGGCTGAAAATGGTCACGATCTCCATAACGGCCCGTATGGCCGCCAGTGAACCCACCACTTCTGCTCCGTAAACCCGGGCAATGAAAATGGAGGTGACCATCGTGAAGAAAGTCTCCGACACCCGGCTGGTAAAAATGACGGTAGAACCTCGCAGGACCTCCTCAAAGGATTTGTCCTGGAGCTGCCGATCAATTTTTCTGCGAATTTTCTTGATCAAAGCAGTCGATAATGCAGGGTGTGTTACGGGCGAAGGGTTGCGCGGGTTCGGGCAAGCGCCGGAGCGCTAACACGGCCCGGAACGGCTCCGAAGGCGCAAATATACAGCGCGGCCTCAGCCTTTTACGGAGCAATCTGTGCAACTGGCCAATGGGCATTTCTAAAAATTTACAGCTAACGGCCCTATCTTGACCAACAAAATATTCTGTTTTGGCTCTTGTCCGAGTGTTGGCCTTTCCCTTTGCCGGGGGCAACAAATATGCGTATCTGCCCTACAACGAGCATCTGGCCGGCTCGGTAGAGTTCCTGGTTTTTGAAGGTCCGGGCCGCGGTGACCGCTTCCGCGAACCGCTGCTGGACCACATTGAAGACGTGGTTGAAGATTACTGGCGGCAGGTGAACGGCTACCTGAATCAGCCTTATGCCTTCTACGGGCACAGTTTTGGGGCCATGGTCAGCTATTTGCTGACCCGCCGGGCCATTCAAGAGGGCTTTCGGCCACCCCAGCGGGTGTTTTTGTCGGGGAGGGTGCCCCCTACGTGGCCAGACGAAGGCGACAAGCTCTGGAAAATGGACCACGAGCGCTTTTGGGCGGGCATCAAAGCGTACGGCGGTTCGCCGGAGGCCTTGCTGCGCCACCCGGAACTGATGGCGCTTTACGAGCCTATGATTCGGGCCGATCTCAAGGCGCTGGACAGTTATCAGCACGGCCAACCCACTCCGCTACCCGTGCCGTTTAGCGTGTTGCTTGGCACTCGCGAGAAAATCACGATGCAAAGCGCCCCCGAATGGCAGCGCGAAAGCAGCATTCCGATTCAGATTCACCAGTTTGAAGGGGGCCATTTTTGGATTCTGGACCACGCAAAGGAGCTCACAGCGTTAATGTTGGCTTCTTTAACGGGCGTTCGCGCCGTCTAAAATTAGCCGACCATGCCTGGAATTTCGGCTGTTTTATTACCAGAAGTCATTGATCCTCAATTTGTTGCGGGACTTACAAGAGCCCTTCCCCCGTTTGCGCGCCAGGAAATTGAGGCTTACGTGCATGAAGAAGACCAACTGCGCTCTGCGCTGGGAAAGTGGCTCATTCACGCCTGTGTGGCCGGGGGAATGGGCTTGCCGTCCGAAACGCTTGCGGCGTGGAAAACCGATCCTTACGGCCGCCCCAGCCTGCCTGGCAGGCCCGCGTTCAACCTGACCCACTCCGGGCGCGTTGTGGCGCTGGCCTACCGGTTGCCCGACGAGCAAAATGCAGCGCTTGGCCTGGACGTGGAACGCATCAAACGCCTTGATTTTGAACTGTTTGGACCCTACATGAGCGAGCCGGAATGGCGGGAAATTCGCACGGCGGAAGACCCGGAAACCCGGTTTTTTCACTTTTGGACGGCTAAAGAGGCCGTCATGAAGGCCGAGGGGCTGGGTTTTCATCTGCCCATTGAGGACATTCACGTAAAAGGCCCCCTGGCGCGTGTTAAAGGCCGCGTGTGGCACCTGCACCCCTTGGACCTCAAAACGGGGTATGCCGCCCACCTGGCGACCCCGGAAGTCCCCTCCGCCCCTGCCGTGCAGTGGCTGGATGCGGAGGCCTGGCTGGGTGCAACCGCCTGATTCTCCGCTTTTTTTGCAACGCCTTTGCCTGGTTTACGTAGAACCAACATTTGGGGCAGAATGCGATTATTAGAGGGCCAGGCTGCTCGCAAATCCGTAACTTTGCCCCTCTATTTTGCCCCTCTCCTTGCCTGGCTGGCCCGGGCCGTTTCAAGGCACCAAATTCTTGCCATCCCCTTGATTCAACAGACTATTTAACGGACTATTCCACGGACCATCTAACGGACTTTTTAACGGATCTAAACTGACGCGATGAGCGCTGCTAAAAACCAACCTGTTCTTTCTTCGACCGTTCTGGACACGCTGCTGGAAAACTTCGAAACTTATTTCGAAGGGCTCAAGACCGTGCACAAGACTGTGTTTGTGTTTTCCGGCCACGGCACCGAGTGGATCGGCATGGGCCGGGCGTTGCTGGAGCAAGAGCCCGTGTTCCGCAAGAGCATCGAAGCCAGTGCCGCGGCGCACGAAGCCTCGTTTCCCGCTGGCGTACCTTCCTGGAACATCCTGACGGAGCTGCAGAAACCCGAAGGGCAGTCGCGCATGGGCGAGAGCCTGGTGGCGCACCCTTGTCTTGTGGCGTTGGAAATCGGGTTGGTTGACCTGCTGCGCAGCCGCGGCATCCGCCCGGACGCAGTGGTAGGGCATTCCGTGGGCGAAGTGGCCGCTGCGTACTGCGCGGGCTATCTGGATACTCCCGGCGCATTCAAGGCCGTGCATTACCAGACGGAAGTCATGGACCTGGTTCGGGGAAAGGGCCGCATGTTGTTTGTGGCCAAGCCCGTGGGGGAACTCGAAGTGCTGCTCTACCGCTTTGCCGGTCAGCTCTCCATTGCTGCGGTGAACTCGCACGGTGGTGCGGTAATCAGCGGAACGGAAGCCGTTTTGCAGGGCATTTTGAAAGAATTCGAAGGGGCTAATGTGTTTGCGCGGATGCTCAAAATGGACATCCCCTTCCACAGTCACACCATGATGGAGTACATCAATCGCGCACCGTCGGGTTATGCGCAGATCGCGGTGTTGCCCGGAGAACTGCCGTTTTATTCCACCGTGACCGGTGAAAAGGCCGGTGCCGGCAACTTTGACGGAGCCTATTGGGCCAAGCACATCAGCGAGCCGGTTTTGTTTGCGCAGGCCATTGATTTGTTGGTCGAAGATGGGCACAACGTGTTTATCGAGATTGGTCCGCACGCCGCGCACAGCAAGGACCTGGCCGATGCCATGGAGTTGCACAAAGTGGGTGAATACATCATCACCGGCACGCTGCGCCGCGGCTCGGACGACGAGTTGGAACTGGCCGCATCGCTGGCTTTTGCGCACACGCGCGGATTCCCGCTGGAGACGGCTGCATGGCCGGAGCGCGCCCGCTTTGTGTTTGAGCAAATCTTGCACGAATTCACCGAGCGCATTTCTGCCGATCAGGCTGCCGGTCACCGCGACCCCGCATCGTGGAAAGGCATGGACGAAGCGACCCGCCGCGAGACGGTGCTGGAACTGATCCAGACGCTGGTGCAAAAAATTGCCAAGGTGCCCGCCGAAAAACTGGCGGACCAGGACGCGGGCTTCATGAGCCTGGGCATCAATTCCATCATGAGCATTCAGCTCAAGGAATTACTGGCCAAGGAGCTGGATTTGAGCCTGCCCAACACCCTGATTTTTGATTACCCGAGCCAGACGCGTCTGGCCGATTTTCTTTCTGCACAACTGGGCGGTTTGCTCAGCGACGGACCCATTTTCGCCAACCGCGCGTGGAAAGAGATAGACGATTTTGTGGAGTCGCTGGAAGGGCTTTCAGAAGAGGAAGCCTTGCATCTGTTGGAAGAAGAAGTGGAGCGCATTGGCGTGGCAGAAGGCCTGAGCAACAACAAGAAACTGCTGTACTTGCTGCGCCAGGAAAAGATTCGCCGCGAACCGATTGCCATTGTGGGCATGGCTTGCCGCATGCCCGGCGGGGCGAATGACGTAGACGGCTACTGGCGACTGCTTGCCGAAGGCCGCGACGGCACCGGCGACATTCCCACGGACCGCTGGAACAACGCCGATTTCTTTGAGCGCGACAAAACCGTGCCGGGCAAAAGCTATGTGCAGCGCGGCGGGTTCCTCCGCAATTTCGACCCCTACGAGTTTGATCCTTTCTTCTTCAAGATTTCGCCCAAGGAAGCCCTTGGCCTTGACCCGCAGCAACGCCTGTTGCTGGAGGTGGCCGCAGAGGCCTTTATGAACGCCGGTATTCCGCTTGATTCGCTTAACGGCAGCAACTGCGGCTCTTACGTGGGCATCTGCTCGGACGACTACAAGGGCGCGCACCTCTACTCCGGCGACCTGACTAAGATTGACGCTTATTCGCTCCTGGGCACGGCGCTCTCCGCTGCCGGTGGCCGCATCAGCTTTACCTGGGGCCTGCAAGGCCCGGCAGCATCCATTGACACGGCTTGTTCGTCTTCGTTGATTGCCACGCACATGGCCGTGAAGGGCATTCACAACGGCGAGTGCGACATGGCCGTGGTGGCCGGCGTCAATTACCTGCTCAACCCCGTTTACTTTGTGTACTTCAGCAAGTTGCAGGCGGTGAGCCCGGACGGCTTGTGCAAGACCTTTGACGCGTCGGCCAACGGCTACAGCCGCGGCGAAGGTTGCGGGGTTATCATCCTCAAGCGTCTTAGCATGGCGCTGGAAAACAACGACAACATTCTGGGCATCGTCCGGGGCTCGGCCATCAACCAGGACGGTGCTTCGTCCGGGTTCACTGCGCCCAACGGCATTGCGCAGCAAGACCTGTTGCAGCGCGCCTTGCGCGATGCAGAACTGGGACCCGGCGACATTGACTACATCGAAACGCACGGAACGGGAACCCCGCTCGGCGACCCGATTGAAGCGGGCGCGGTAGCCGCGGTCTACGGACCCGGTCACGACGACGCACGGCCGCTGATCATGGGATCGGTCAAGTCTTCGGTCGGTCACCTGGAAGGCGCGGCGGGCGTATCGGGCATCATCAAGATTTTGATGGCCATGCAGCACGGAGCCATTCCCGCCAACCTGCACTTTAAAAATCCGAACCCGGACATTGACTGGGCCAACATCCCGATCAAGGTACCGGTTAGCCTGGAACCCTGGAATCCTCAAAACAAACCGCGCATTGCCGGGGTTTCCGGTTTCGGCTTCTCGGGTTCTAATGCGCACATTATTCTGCAAGAAGGGCCCAAGTTGCCCGAGGCAGAAAACGCAGAAGACCGCAGCGTACAATTACTTACGGTCAGCGCCAAGGATGCTTCCGCGCTCAAGGCCTATGCGCAGTCTTACGCGAGTTATTTGCGCGAGCACGAGTCCGTTTCGCTCGGTGACATCACCTACACCAGCACCGTTGGCCGCGACCAGTTTAGCAACCGCCTGACCGTAGTGGCCGGAACGCATGCCGCCATGGCCGAAGCGCTCGAAGCTGCTGTGAACGGCGACAACGACAAACGCGTGCGCCAGGGTACCATTCCCGGACCGCGCAAAAGCAAAATTGCGTTTTTGTTTACGGGCCAGGGCTCGCAGTACTTTAGTATGGGCCGGGATTTGTACCAGAGCAATGCGCTGTTCCGCAAGGAGCTCGACGCCTGCGCGGCCATCCTGGACGGGCAATTGAAAGAGCCGCTGCTGGACATCCTGTTCAACGAAAAGGGCGACAGCGAGCGGGTCAACCAGACTGCCTACACGCAGCCGGCCATCTTTGCGGTGGAGTATGCGCTTGCACAACTTTGGTTATCGTTTGGTATTAAGCCCGACTTTGTCATGGGCCATTCGGTGGGCGAATACGTGGCCGCCGTGGTCAGCGGACTGATGACGCTTGAAGATGGTTGCAAATTAATTGCGGAGCGCGGCCGCTTGATGAACGCGTTGCCGTCCGGCGGTGTAATGGCGGCGGTTTTTGCCCCGCGCGAGAAAATAGAAGAAATGCTGGCTCCCTTTAAGGGCCGGCTGAATGTGGCGGCGCACAATTCACCGGGTGTGAACACCGTGGCCGGCGAAGCCGACGCGCTGGAAGAAGCCATTGCCGCGTTTACAGAAGCCAAAATCAAGGCCAAGAAGCTGGTGGTTTCGCACGCCTTCCACAGCCACCTGATGGATCCGATGCTGGAAGAGTTCGCTGCTTTTGCCGCGGGAATCACCTTCCACGAAATGCGGATTCCGCTGATCAGCAACGTCACCTGCAAGGTGCTCAAGCTGGCAGAAGTGACGCCGGAATACTGGTGCCAGCACGTGCGCGGCACGGTGGGCTTCCACGATTCCATGCAGGAACTCAACCGCCTGGGTGCCAATACTTATGTGGAAGTGGGTGCCGACGTAACGCTGAGCGGGTTGGGCAAGCAATGCCTGCCCGGCAACGAAGCCGTTTGGGGCAGCAGCCTCAAACGCAACACCCCGGACTGGGAACAGTTGTTGCAAGCCGTGGCCGAGCTGCACGTAAACGGGGTGGCTATCCATTGGAAAGGGTATGAAGGGCACTACAATCGCCGCAAGGTGGTGCTGCCCAATTATCCCTACCAGCGCAAGCGTTTTTACCTGAATCCCTACAATTTCCCTGCAGAAGGAATCGGGGCAGGCAAAGGCGTGTCTATGGGCAAGCGCGAGGAAATGCACCCGCTGCTCGGCGCTGAATTCCCGAGCCCGGTGGCCGAGCGCCTGTTCTTGCAAACCTTCGATTTGCAGAACCAGGCTTTCGTGGGCGACCACATCATTTACAACATGCCCTTCGTGCCGGGCACGGCTTATTTTGAAATGGGCCTGGCCGCTGCGCGTGCCCTCTTCGGCAATTCGCCCGTAGCGGTGGCCGACGTAAACCTGAAAGAAGCGTTCGTGCTGCAAAGCGGCGAACAGCGCGAAGTCCAAAGCCTGGTGCGCGAAGAAGCGGGCGTCAAGCGCCTGTTCATCTACAGCCGCAAAGCGGGAACGAGCGGCCTGCAGGAACCCTGGAAGGGCCACGCCGACCTGGGGTTGTACCGACGCGATGCATTTCCGGCTGCAGGCGCGGGCTTCAACCCGGCTGCGTTGGAAGGCAAGTTCGAGTTTCAGCGCAGCGGCGAGGATTTTTACGCTACCTGCGAAGCCATCGGGTACCGCTACAGCAATCGCCACCGCACCATCGAGTACCTGTGGTGGAATGAGCGCGAGGCCATGAGCAAATTGGTGGTGCCAGCCGGCGACCCGCGCTACCTGAGCGATCCGGGAGCGCTGGATTCGGTGATTCAAATTTTTATTGCCACGCACATCGGCAGCCAGAGCCCGGATACCATTAAGGATGTTATTGTTCCTGTTCACGTAGACCAGTTGCTGATTGACGGCCCGCTGGAAGGGGAACTTTGGGTGCATTTTGTGATCAACGAGTTCACGGACACCAGCCGCAAAGGCGACATGGTGGTGCAGGATCCTTCCGGCAACGTTGTGGCGCGCATTGTGGGCATTACCGCAGCCAAAGTGAGCGCTGAAGTGCTCAAGAAGTCGGCTGCGGTTGGCCTGGACCACATGCTTTGGGATACCGAATGGCGTCCGGTGCGCCGCACGGGCAGCTCGCGCAAAACCGCCCAGGTGGTCATGCTCCTGGGTCGCGACGAGACCCCGGCCGTGAACCTGGCCGAAAAACTCGCCGCAGCCGGACACCAGGTGGTGGCCGTGTCTATCGGGAGCGGTTACTCAGCAGAAGGCTCGCACTACCGCGCCAATCCGCTGAGCCCGGAAGATTTTGATCGTTTAGTGGCAGAAGTGACCCGCCAATACGGCCGCCTGGATGCCGTGCTGCACGGTTGGGCACTCGGGCTGGACAGCGTCAGCAGCCTGGAAGGGCTGCAACAGGGCCAGACCGAGGCGCTGGGTTCTGCGTTCCACCTCAGCCAGGCTTTGGCCAAAGCGGGTTCCACAGCATCGCTAATTTTGTTGACGCAGGAGGCCTTCCGCGTGGATGGCAGCGAAGCGGCTATTCACCTGCCGCAAACCGGCCTGTACGGGTTTGGCAACGCGGCCGAGCTGGAGTTCCAGGCCAATTTCCCCGTGTTCCGCATTGACCTGGGCCAGGGCAGCGATGCTGAACTGGAGCTGGTTGTCGGCGATTTGGAAAGCCCGGACCAGCAACGCCGCCTGGCGTATCGGGGGTCGGAGCGCTACGCCGCCAAACTGGTTCCCCTGAAAAAAATGCAGGAGGCCGTCAAGCGAATTGCGTACCCGGAAAGCGAAAACTATTTCCTGGACATCAGCAGCCGCGGCATCCTGGACAACCTGGAGCTGAAGCCCACGCCTATTCAGGCACCGGGGGCCGGCGAGGTGACCATCCGCGTGCATGCTACTGGACTCAACTTCCGCGACGTGCTCAACGCGCTGGGTCAATACCCCGGCGATGCCGGTTTGTTCGGGCTGGAATGTGCGGGCATCGTTACCGCGGTGGGTACCGGGGTTACGCAATTCTCGGTTGGTGATCGGGTAATGGCGAATGCCAACGGTTCGTTCCGCAAGTTCATTACTTACGCTGCGGATTTCGTGGTCAAAATTCCGCAGGGCATCTCGTTTGAAGATGCGGTGACCATTCCCGGCCCCTTCCTCACGGCCTGGTACGGACTGGTTCTAAAGGGCGGTTTAAAGAAAGGCGACAAGGTGCTGATTCACGCCGGTACCGGCGGGGTCGGCATGGCGGCGGTGCAGATTGCGCTGGCGGCGGGTGCTGAAGTTTTCGCCACCACCAGCCCGGGCAAGCAACAGTTCCTGCGCGACATGGGTGTGCACCATGTGCACAATTCCCGCAACCTGGATTTTGCTGACGAGATCAAAACGATCACAGGCGGCAAAGGGGTTGACTTGATTTTGAACGCTCTTGCCGGCGATTTCATCAAGCGTTCGTTTGATGTGATGGCCGACAAAGGACGCTTTGTGGAAATGGGTAAAATGAACATCTGGACGCCGGAACAGGTGCAGAAGTTCAACCCGACGCTGGTTTACCACTCGTTTGACCTGGCCGCGGATGGCGCTGCCGATCCGTCGCTGATTGCGAGCATGTTCCGCGAGCTCATCGCCGAGTTTGCGGCGGGCAAGCTCCGGCCGCTGCCCAAGGTGGTGTTCCCCTTCGACCAATTGGTGGAAGCGTTCCGCTACATGGCGCAGGCGCGGCACATTGGCAAGATCGTGATTTCGCAGGGCGACGATATCCGCCGCGAGCGTTTCAGCAAGGAGGGCTTGTGCCGGGCCGATGGCACGTACATCTTGACGGGTGGACTCGGGGCACTCGGGCTTGTGTTTGCCGATTGGCTGGTAGAGAATGGCGCGCGCCACCTGGCGTTGTTTGGCCGCTCCAAGCCCAAGGCTGATGCCGAAAAGGCGATTGCAGCCATGGCGGCCAAGGGCGTTATTGTGCGGGTTTTCGCTGCCGATGCTTCGGATCGCGAAGGTCTGGACCGCGTGATCAGCCAAATTGAAACTGATATGCCGCCAATTCGCGGTATTCTGCACCTGGCCGGTCTGCTGGATGACGGCATGATTCTCTCCAGCAATTGGGAACGTTTTGACCGCGTGCTGCAGCCCAAAGTTTACGGGGGCTGGAACCTGCACGAGTTGACGCTGCACTGCGATTTGGATATGTTCGTTCAGTTCAGTTCTGTGGCTGCCCTGTTCGGCAACCGCGGGCAGAGCAACTACGCATCGGCCAACGCGTTCCTGGACGGGCTGGTGCATTGGCGCCGCCAGCAGGGGCTTCCGGCTACCAGCCTGAATTGGGGTCCTTGGGGTGAAGTGGGCATGGCTACGGATGCCAAGCGCGCGGAAATCATCGCCAAGACTGGATTCTACACGCTGGCGGTCAGCGACGGCCTGGAGATTGTGGGCCGGGTGCTCCGCGACGAATGGGCGCAGGCCGGCGTGGCGGAATTAAACCTACCCGTTTACCTGGGCTCGCGCTCGGAAAGCGAACAGGCAGGCTTCTACGAAGACCTTGTTGCGCGGCTGGGTGCTCCGTCTTCTTCAGCGGATGCTGGAGGAGAAGCTGGCGCAGGCAAGGCTGCCGGTCCCGCCGACTTCTGGCAGGATCTGGCTTCGGTTGAGGCGGCCGATCGCGCAGCGGTCATGGCGTCGCTGGTTAAACGCTCCGTAGCTGCCGTTCTCAATTTCAAAAACACAGAAGACATTGACGTTAACCGGCCTTTCCGGGAACTCGGTTTCGATTCGCTGACCAACGCCGAGTTCATGAACCACCTGGACAAGACACTCAAAGCGGGCTTGTCGCAGTCGCTGTACATGGAGTTCCCGACGGTGAGCAAAATGTCGGCTCACCTGGTGACGATGCCGGCCATTGTGGACAAGCTTGCTAGCGTGGAAGTGGTGGCAAAGCCTGCTGAAGGGGCAGCGGCTGGTGATGGCGCTGGTGCAGCAAGCAAGTCTGCAGCAAGCAACGTTGCTGCTGGTTCTAAGACTAGTAATACCAGCGTTCCTTCGGTTCCTGCTGCGGGGTCGCCCAAAGCTCCGATAAGCCCTTCGCCCGTTTCGGGAAGCAATGGCAATGCTACTAACGGCGCAACGGCGACTAACGGCAAAACGGCTGCGTCTTTTTCCAGCCAAGGCGAAGGCGGGCTGAGCTACACGTCGCCGGTTAAGGACCTAACGGACGGCAAGGCAATTGAAGCGCAGACCGACCGCTACTTGCAAGATCACCTGAGTGGCGGCAAGGCTGCAGGCGGGGAGCGCAAAGGTTGGTGGCAGCGTTTCATGGCTGCTCTTCAGGACATCGAGAGCTAATCGGGCGGCAAAGGCTGCAAGGCCGTTTTCGGGCTTTGCAGCCGTTTCGTCAGACCACTGTGGTATCAGCAGTTGTTGTCACCGATGGCTCTACTTTTTCATCGCTGAGAATGTCCACGATGGCTTTGCGCAAGATGAGGAAGATGATGCACGTAAATGCCCCGATAATGCCGGCTATGATACTGATGGCCACAAGTTTGATTTCCTCCTTGTGCGTGGCGTACTTAGGTTGATCCACTACCTCGATAATGGGCTTCTTGTCGTGCAGGTTGGTTCTGGCTACCTCAAGACTGGCGTAAGAGGTGGCGTACATGGTGCTGAGTACTTCGATATCTCGTATAAGACGGCCTTCGGTAAGCAAATCGGAAGCGCGGAATCCGTAGCCTTGCTCATCCGTTAATCTGGCCAACAGCGATTCTTTGGCTTTTAATACGCCCATCAATGAGTCGGACTGGTGTAGGGCAATGTCCAAACTCTGCTTTTCCTTGACAACCGCAGACTGAATAAAAAAGTCGCTGGAGGATTGGAGGATATGCTCCGAGGCGTGCACCGAAAGATCGCGGGAAAGCGTTCGGAAGGTCATGGTGTTTAGGGCAACAAATTCGTCAAAGGCA
This sequence comes from uncultured Chitinophagales bacterium, assembly GCA_964429745.1. Classification (GTDB taxonomy): domain Bacteria; phylum Bacteroidota; class Bacteroidia; order Chitinophagales; family BACL12; genus WGOA01. The sequence continues at coordinate 26,267 of CAYSDI010000026.1, forward strand.
ACGAGCAAATGATCCTCCCGAAGTTTGAGGTACATTAATTCTAAAAGCGAGTCTTCGCCGGGAGTTACAGCATCTAAACTATCAGAAGTTAGCCGTTTGTCTACAATATCCCACTCATCCGCCCAATCAGGATACAAACGAATAAGGTGGTTGCCGAGATGGTCAAATTTTCCATCCACCATGTATTTGGTCATCATGGTGCCCTTAAGAACTCGGCGAGATTGAATAATGCCGTGAAGCAATTCGTTGGTGAAGCCTTCCGCGCTGCCGCCTGTGCTTACGCCAAAGGCACCGGCAAGGCTCATCAGGGAAGACAACATGCTGGAACTTCCTGCTCCGCTGTCAATGATGTAGGTGGCCTCCGTAATGTAATCTTCGTCCTGAAAATAGACGTATATAAAGCCGGCAACTGTTCCTAAAACAGTGAATCCAGCGATGATCCACCAGCTTTTGACCACGTACTTCAGGTAGTTCCTGGCCGTCAAAAGCAGATCGGAAATACGTATCTCTTCTACTTGAGTGGGCGGCAGAGAAGGCGGACCCGACTGTGGAAGAGGTTGATGTTGTTCCGGCATGGGTAGAGCTAATCAGGATGTGGCTAATTTGCAGCCTAAGGGTTTGACCGACTTACAAGAGCGTAGATGGTGGCAAAGGAAAGAACTCCGGCGCTAAGCGAAGCAACGAAGATGTTCCAATCAAAAGGCTTCTTTTCATACTCCCTCGCATACTCTACTTCAGGCTTGCTCATTTCCACAGCCAGCACCTCGGCTCCTTCCGTGGTTACCTTTGGATAGATGTTTATCCAGAAGATCTCTTTCGTTCTGCGAACTTTGCCGTTGGGTTCAATAACCAGCGTCCGGTCCTTTTTGGCACGCTCACTAAAACCACCGCCGTAATTTAAGACGTAGTATCCCGCGCGCTTTCCGCTCTCAAAGGGAACGCTTACGGTGCTTCCTGTATCCACTTCCGGGCTGGCCATGGGTCCGGTTAACCGAACAAAATCCATGGTTTTTGGAATAGAGATCATGTCGCCGGGCTGGAGCACGTGGTTGTAATGAGATTCAGGCTTCTCCATGGCCTTTTCCAGTTCCAGGACCAATCGGCGCTGCTCATCATCCTCGCCTTCTGAACTGGCCATTCCGTCTTCTATTACTTTGCGGTACATGGTAGCCCCTTCTTCAAACGCGGCATCGGTTAAGCCACCAGCGCGCTCAATAAGGTCAAGTACGGTAGCCGAGCGCGTGTCAATCGTGTAGACCCCGGGGAAGCGCACTTCACCGCTAATGCGGACCTTTTGCGGCATTTGAAACCCTTCTGCAGTATGTACAAAGATTTCGTCATAGGGCTGTAGAAGGTATTCCTCCGCTGCTACATCCGTTTTCAAGTCAAAGCCGATGGCCACGGTTTCAATTTTGGTGGCATTGCTCGGACGGAACTGGTCATTGGACGCATCAAAATCTACAATGCGGGATACTTCAATGCGATCAACGGCTGCTTCCGTTTTGGGACCTCCAGAATAAAAAAGAAGGTCTTTGAGGGTCATGCCTTTGGCATAGGTAAAGCTGCCGGGGTTTTTTACCGCTCCGTCGATGCTGACGGTGTAATTCTCCAGCAAAAATTCCTTGCCAATAACTTCGATAATGTCGCGCTCTTCAAGCAGGACGTTGTCTTCTGAATTCTGGTTTTCCAGAATATTCCCTATGTTAATGGGAATGTAGCGCGGGTTGAAATCCTCATCCAAACGGATCAGGTAAGCCTGGTCAATTTTCTCATACTTGCTATTGCCTTGGGCCTTTTCGAGCACATCGAAGATGCGGTAGCCTTTGCGGAGTTCGTAGCTGCCGGGGAAGTTTACGTCACCGCGAACTTCGACAAAGTTTTCAAACACCTCGCCGATGGTATCAATGGTGACAATGTCGCCATCAAAGAGTTTGAAGTCGCTGCCGTAGGTGCGAAGGCTGTCCAAATTGACGTTAACCACAACGCGCTGGCTGCCGGAGTAGCGCTGCACCTGGACGTTGCTGGTGTACGCAGCAGGCATAAGCCCACCGGCGTATTCCACCAACTTGTTCATCTGTTCGTCGTCGAGCAATTCGTAGGTGTGCGCCCGCCGAACCTGGCCGCTGATAGTCACCGCTTTGCGGTAGGGAGGAACCACCAGGTAGTCATTGTCTTGAAGGAAGAAATCCTGGCTAGAAGCCGGGTCCATCAGAAAGCGATACAAATCCATCACTTTGATGGTCTGGCCCTCACGGCGCAATTCAATGCGGCGAACAGAACCTAAGTCTGTGGTTCCGTTGGCCACAGCAAGGGCATTAAAGGCCGAATTCCAGGACGAAATGGTGTAGGTACCTGGATTGGCCACTTCGCCCACAATATTGACGCGAATTACCGGGCTGTAAGTGATGGCCACGTCGAATTGGGACGTGCTCAGGTCAATGAAGCGGCCAAAACGGTTGCGCAACAGCACGCGCGCATTGCCCAGTTCCATGCCTTTAACGTAGACACGCCCAGCCTCTTTCTGAAAAATGTATCCGTCTTCGCTTACCGTATAAATGCCTTGAAAATCGACGCGACCGTAGGCCGTGATCGTGATTTCATCGCCGGCTTTTAAGATGTACGAGTCCGGTGCCCGATCTCCTGTGGCATTGCGGAACTCGCCAATAGTACGGAAATAGCGATGCCCGTAGATCAGTTCTGGCAACTTGCTAAAATCTGGCGATTTATCCGGAGTGGCCAGCATATCCACCGGCTGGGAAGCCGTATCCAAAGGGGAGGCGCCACTTGCAGTACTTCCACCATCACCCTGAATGGGAGTAGGCGAGCGCAAAGCGTCCTGCCCTTGGGTGTAAGTATCCAAGGAACTGCCGCTTTCCAGCATCTCCATGTTGTCGAAGATGATGTCGATTTCTTCTTCGCTCAGACCAAGCAACCGAAGCTCCTCTCGGGAGGGGATATCATCTTCTTCCATGACGCCAAGCGCCTGGGGTGAAATGGGTACATTGATGGAAGGAATGATCGGCAGGTTGTCGATCTGGGCAAACGAGGCCCTAATCCCTCCGATCAGGATCACTCCCAACAAGAGTGAAATCCGGAAAGGATTCATGGAGGCGGAAATTTCGTGCAAAGATAAGAGGAAATCGCGGGTGAAAAGTTGCGGCAATCAACTCGTTGGAGAGTCTGCCAGGTGCGATTATTCCTAAAAAGTTGGAACGCTGCAAACAGCGAATGCAAGATGCATTTGAGGCAATAATCGTTGCATTCCCACGAAAAATAGTTCGAGAGGCAGCTTAGAGGAACGAAACTACCGCCCGGTAAGGCTTGCCGGCCGCAGACTGAACCTGCAGCCAGTAAAGTCCCGAGGGCAAGTCGCCCCGCTCCAAAACCATGGTAGCCTGGCCAGTCTGCACCCATTGGCGCAAGGTTCTGCCGGATGCATCCACTAAAGTGAGCCGCAATTCCTCCTGTTCGGGAAGACCGCTAAGCCATACCGTTTGGTCTGCCGGCACCGGCCAGGCGCTGAGTTTGGTAGGCGCTGCTGCGATGGTCGTGTTCCCTGCTGCCGGATCATAGCAATTTAATTGGCGGTGGAAAAATTCAGCAGTCCATTGAATGGTTTGCGGGAAAATAACCGGATCAAGGCCGTAAGAACCGGATTGTAGGTGTGGCACGTGACCAGCTCCTTCAAATGACCAAAATTCGTTGTCAATGCCCCGGGCGTCCAATACCGGGTGAATGGCCGCGCTTCCGTACATGGGCGTAATGGGCAATTCCAAGATACCCGGTACGAGCACATAGGTGACCATTCCATAGCCATAAGGCACAACATCATCTGCAGTGCCATGCGTACTGGCCAGCGGAACCGCTTTGGGCCCCATCCAGTTCAGGTTTTTGAAAGCCCCGGCGTAGCTGACAGCTCCTCGAATGTGCGTCGGGTAACCGGGCGTTCCGGTATTGCCCTCCAGCCCACCCAAATCGTCAATCAGCGCATTGATCCAAGGCTCCGACAAGAGCGTGTCTTGCAAATAAGCGTAGTGGACTGCCAAAACACCGCCTGCGGAGGTACCACCAAGGAAAATCTGGCCGGTATCTATTCCATAAGTATCCGCTTGTGCCCGGAAGAAGCGCACAGCCGCTTTAGCATCCTGCACCCCGCGCACCACGGCTTTGGCAAAACCCACGGAATCAATTTCTGTCAGACCAACCCCAAGCCGGTATTGAAGGGACGCACACACGTATCCCCGGCGAGTCAACCCTTCACAAATGCCCACGATGTCTTCGGCCGTGCGGTCGCCGGAAATGAAAAAACCTCCGTGGGCTAAGATCACCAGCGGACGCGCCGCCAGCGTATCGCCGGTTGGCTCAAAGAAATCCACATAAAGATCGATGGGGTTGCCTTCGTAATCCGCGTTTGAACCGTATTGGATGTCCGGAGTTTTTTCCACGTCCGAAAAGATTTCCCACACATAACGCCCACCGCACTGCGCAGAGAGCACTGCCGATAAAAACAAGAGCGGAAAGAGTAAAGCAATTCGCATGGTAGGATTTCTTTCTTGGATTGGATTCAAACGCCTATGAAGCTACAACGTTTGGCGCAATGTGCCCGCATAACCATAGCTATGCCGGGGGAAGGGCCGATTAGGGTGCTTCTAAAAAACCCCGAGACAAGGCTTGCTCAATTTTTAACACCGGGGTTTACTGCTGTAAATGAGGATGTCAAAAATTGGGCATAACGCAGGATATGGGGTTTTTAGAAGCACCCTACCGGATTACTGCACCGTTGGGAGCATCTGGCTCAGGTTGCACGAAGTAGAGCTTGCCCCCCTCCCCCCCAGCCATTAGGATCATGCCCTGGCTGGGGATGCCGCGCAACTTGCGAACAGCGAGATTGGCCAACAGCACAACCCGCTGGCCAGGCAGGCTTTCGGGCGCAAAATACTCGGCAATGCCGGACACCACCGTGCGCTGTTCAAAACCCAAATCGAGCGTGAGTTGCAACAGTTTGTCCGCCTTGGGTACCCGCTCGGCCGCGAGAATGGTGGCCGTGCGCAAATCCATGCGGGCGAAGTCTTCGTATGAAATTTCGGGCTGCAACGGCGGGGCTTGGATGGTGCTGGATGAGCTGTCGGCTCCTGGGGCGGAGCCGGAGGCATGGCCTGCACTGGCAGCGGAGCCTGAGCC
>CAYSDI010000026.1:31547-38023 GCA_964429745.1 uncultured Chitinophagales bacterium
GCCTGAGCTGGCGGCTGCGGCAGAGCCAGGTCCTGGTTGAGTGGCATCCGCTCCGGCATTCTGCTGCTTGATGGCTTCCAGAAGATCCCGCTTGGCCTGAACCACATCGTCGGGAATCTTGTCGAACAACAACCCTACGGCACCCAGCTTGTGGCCAACGGCAAGCGGGGAAATGCCCGACGTAAGCAGGCGCTCCAGGTCGCTCCAACTGCCGGCGCTAATGGCTGGCCGGTTCAACATAGCGCGGATTGCCACTGACGAATTCGGGAGAAAAGGCTCGCACGCTACCGACAAAACGTCCACCAATTGCAGGGCGGCGTGCAGCACACAAGCCACGTGGTCCGGGTCGGTCTTGATGCGCTTCCAGGGCTCGTTGAATTGCAAAAAGCCATTCCCCCAGGCCGCGATATCCAGCATGGCGCGCTGGGCGTCCCGGAATCGGTACGCTTCCAACTTATCCGAAACATCGGCAAGCATGCGGGCCGCGTGCGACAGGACCTCCGTCATGTGCAGTTCAGAACCGCCGCGTTCGCCAGAAGCCATTGCCGTTGCTGCGGAGAACGGAGGCACTTGGCCCGAAAAATAATTAGCGTTAAGCGTCAGCACGCGGTTGATGAAGTTGCCCAGCGTGGCCACCAACTCGGAGTTGTTGCGGGTTTGCCAATCTTTCCAGGTGAATTCGCTGTCTTTGGTTTCCGGGGCATTGGCGCAAAGCACGTAGCGCAGCACATCGATGCGATCGGGAAATTCCGCGACATACTCGGGAATCCAAACGGCCCAATTGCGAGAGGTGGACAACTTGTCGCCCTCCATGTTCATGAACTCGTTGGCCGGCACATTGGTCGGCACAATAAATTCCCCGTGCGCATGAAGAAGTACAGGAAATATTATACAATGAAAAACAATGTTATCCTTGCCAATAAAATGCACCAGCTTGGTGTCGGCTGATTTCCAATACGGCTCCCAGGCCTTACCATGGTCCTGGGCCCACTGCTTGGTGGCGCTGATGTAGCCGACCGGAGCATCAAGCCAAACATATAAAACCTTACCTTGCGCATCGCTGCGCGGAACCGCCACGCCCCAGTCCAGATCGCGGGTCATGGCGCGGGGTTGCAAACCGTCGTCCAGCCAGGAGCGAACCTGACCCAGCACGTTGCGCTTCCAGGGCTCGGTCTTGCCTTCGCCGTCCAGCAACCAGGAGCGCACCCAGTCCTGGTAGCGATCCAGGGGCAAGTACCAATGGCGGGTGCTGCGCAGATGGGGAGGTTTGCCGCTCAACGTAGACCAGGGATTAATCAAATCCAAAGGGTTCAGCGTGGAGCCGCAGCGCTCGCACTGATCGCCGTAAGCCTGATCAAATCCGCACCGCGGGCAAGTGCCTTTAATGTAGCGGTCTGCCAAAAACTGGTTAAAATCTTCGTCGTAATACTGCTCTGATTCCAGCACCGTGAACACCCCTTTGGCATCCAGTGTACTAAAAAAGTCAGCCGCCGTTTTGTGGTGCAGTTCCGAAGAAGTGCGGTGGTAGATGTCAAAATGGATGCCCATGCCCGCAAACGCATCGCGGTTAATGGCGTGAAATTCATCGACGATAGCCTGCGGGGTGGTGCCTTCCTTGCGCGCTTTCAGGGTGATGGCCGCGCCATGCTCATCCGAACCGCAAACAAAAACGACATCGCGGCCCCGGCTTCGCAGGTAGCGGACGTAGATATCGGCTGGCAGGTATGCACCGGCCATCTGGCCAATATGCAGGGGTCCATTGGCATAGGGAAGGGCAGCGGTGACCAGGTATCGGGCAGGTTCGGGCATGAAAACAAGGGCTTTGGGTAACTTGGCCAAAGATAACAAAGCCATGGACCGCTTGACCTGCCAGCCCGGCGACCTGATCGCCATTGTTTGTCCCGCGCGCAAAATGTCAGCAGCCGATCTGGAGCCCGCCAAAGCCCTGCTGGAAAGCTGGGGGTACCGGGTGCGCTTCGGCGCAAGCGTCGGGGCAGAAGACCATCAATTCGGGGGAAGGGATACCGTTCGCGCCGCCGACTTAATGGCGCAATTTCGGGATCCGGAGGTCCGCGCTATCCTGTGCGCCCGAGGCGGATACGGCAGCGCGCGATTGCTGCCGTTGCTTGAACCGGAGACCCTTAGAACCAACCCAAAATGGCTGATTGGCTTCTCTGACATCACCGCCCTGCACGCCGCCTGGTGGAACCTGACGGGCATGCCGTCCTTACACGCGGCTATGCCTTCGCTTTTTCCTAAAACTTCGCCTGACTTTCTGCTTGCGTTGCAATTGGCCATGTCCGGACACTTTGCCAACGTCCGTTCCGACCATCACCCGCTGAATCAAGCGGGCCAGGCAGCGGGAGTCCTGTTGGGTGGGAATCTGTCTGTTTTATGCAGCTTGCGGGGCACCCCCTATTTTCCAAAGTTGCCTACAAAGCGGCCAGGCGAATCAAGCCCTTCGAACAAAAAAGTCATCTTGTTCATTGAAGACTTGGACGAGTACCTATACCATGTTGACCGCATGATGCTCAACCTGGAACTCGGTGGGGTCCTGGATCAGATTTCCGGTTTAATCGTTGGGGGCATGACCGGCATGCGGGACAACGAAGTGCCCTTTGGGGCAACGGCTGAACAGATTATTCACCAGCGAATGGGCTTGCGGCAAGTTCCGTTAGCCTTTGGGTTCCCAGCTGGACACCAAGAGCGGAATGTACCTATAGCATTGGGCACACAAGTGGTCCTAACCGTAGATGAGCAGGGTAGTTACCTGGCCTACGAGCGCTGACGGTGCGCGTAAAAACCTGAACTTAGCTCAGGCGCTGCGAACAGCGGGCTTGAGGGCCGTGATTCATTGGCAGCTCAGGCGCTGCGAACGGCGGGCTTGAGGGCTGTGATTCATTGGCAGCTCAGGCGCTGCGAACAGCGGGCTTGACCACTGTGAGCGGAGCGGCTTCGCGCGCGGGTTTGCGCAGGGCCATGCGTACCTCCTGGAAACTTTCCACCGGACGATCGTGCCGCCAAAGCGTGCCTTGAAGCACCACGCCGCTGAAGCCCAGGTCGCGGGCTTGAACAACCGTTTTTTCTTCGATTCCGCCCAGTGCATAAACGGGTATATCTACCCGATGCAGCGCATGGCGAATGCTTCGCTCGTCAAAACCGGCGCTGATGTTGCGGTCGGAGATGGTATTAAAAACAGGGCTGAGCACCAAGGAAGTAAAGCCACTACGCGTAGTGGTCAATCGCTCCAGGCTGTGGCAGGTAATGGAGCGCTGCAGGTTGCGAAAACGCAAGGCAAACAACTGACGGCGTGAGAGCGTCAGCAAACCCGGCTTATGGAAGGATGAACTGGCGTGAACGCCTTGGAGGGAAAACTTCAAAGCCAGGTCGGGGTGGCTATGCAAGACGATGCGCGCGCGCACCGAAGCATCTAAAGGCTGGAGAATAGCCTCCAATTGCTGTTTAGATGACCCCGGCTTGCGAAGGTGATAGGCATCAAGACCTGCTTCAAACAAGCCTTGGATGATCTCGATTTCTTTGCGGTTGGAGTCCGGACTGGACAGGGCTATTAATTCCATGAAAGGTGGAACGGATGAATGGAGGAAGATTCCGCCTTTTCAGCAAAAAGGGCAGAAAAAACATGGGCCGGATTTATCCCGGTAGCCTGCGTTTTTTTAAAGGTCACGAAGATGGTCAGAAGGATGGGTAGAAGGATGGGTAGAAGGGTAAGTAGAAACGATGGGTAGAAACGATGGACAATTTTTGAGGCGGAACATGGGGAATTCCGCTTTTTCAATCAGCATTTTTGAAACGAATAAACTTATTATTGAATACGTGTGTATCCTTAATCAATAATACCTCAAAACTAATGGAAAATCCGCCTACTCTGGAAATCAGGGAGGCAGTAACCGGTGACCATGTTCATAAGTTTTTACAAATGTGGACAGGGACAAAGCCAGAGGCAGCCTCTTCTACCCGGCAACTTTTGCCTGCCCGTGATCTGCGCGGCCGGCCCGTAGGCCTTAGCCCGGCAACAAATCGGCTTTGAGCGCTCCTACTAAAATTTTGGCTTCGCAGCGCACGGGCAAACGGCGCTGATCATCGCTGAGCCATAGCGTTAATCCATCGCTGGTCTTGAAGTAGTCGCCCGCAACCAGTTGGGGGGACAAAACCAGGCAATTGGTATGACCCAACTTGGTTTTTATGCGCTCCCGGCGAAGGAATTCCACCGAAATCCGCAGCGGCTTGCCGTCTACAATTAAGTCCAGCGGCACGCGCTGGCCCGGTTGGTAATTTGACCAGTCTATAGAGCGCAAGTAGTAAAGCGTAGAAAAAAGGTCGAGGGAACAGCCGTTTACCCCTTCGATATACCCTTCCTGATTGCGCGTTTTGGACCAATGCTTGTACCACACCGAGCCATTCTGTTGCTGGAACTTATATTCCCAATAAAAACGAGTCTTGCCCTCTGAAATGTCACGGATGTAGTATTTTGGCAACACGGTGCCGGGGTCAAACCAGGTTTCGTAGCGGTCATTTACCGGAAAAAGCCGGTGAACCCGCCCGGAAGTAACGGCGCGGGCAACAGCATGGGGGTACTGAGGTCCGTTGGGGTCGCCGGGCAACGCACTGGGTTGCAGCGAAAGGTTGAGGTCGCCGGCATTGAGCCAAATCAAGCCCCATTGGTAGTACACGTCAAAATTCAGGCGCTCATAGGGTGGCAATACCGGCAGCACCGGGGCGCAGGCATCTGCGGGGGCAGCCCTCATTTTTTCGGGCGAAGGGGTACCTGGCGCGGTCAACATTCCGGCGAGGACCAACAGCAGAGTAGTTTTCATGGCGCAATCCGGTTGTTTGAGTGGCCCGCAGGCTAAAACCGGAAAGGCGCTCAGGCTACTCTCCGGGGGGCTGGCTGCGAAAAAAATCGCGCCGAATCAGCAGGACATACCCCACCAGGGCCGGAAGCACCAGGTTGATGAGCCACAAGGTGCTGGAAGTAGCCAGCACAGCAGCTTCGCCTGCTTCCAAAAACCCAAACACCAACAGCGCGATATTGCCCCTTTTCAGCAGCTCAACAGCCGCAAAAGAGGGCAGTACCGATTGCAGCAGAAAGATTGTACCAACAGCCGTCAGCGCAGCGCCGGGGGGCAGGGATATGCCATACACGCGGAGCAAAACCAAATATTGTGCCGTAAACACCAGAAAGCGGGCCGCAGACAGGAATAAGGCTTGGAGGAGCACCCAATGTGATAGCGCCCGGAGTGCGGTGACATGGGGACGAATACGCAGCGGCAGGCGCTGACCGAGCCCTTGGCCCGCCCAAACAGGCAGCGTGACATAGCCCAGCAGCGCGATGGCCCAGCCCAAGGCCAAGGCCGGAAAAGCCCAGTCGGGCAGGTCCAGCGGAAAGTCGGGATGGCGGCGAAGGTAAATGGAGCCGCAAAGGGTTCCAGCGAACAACGTAATCAGGTTTTGAGCATACGAGCCGACCAGCGAAAGGGGCACGCCCGTCCAGCGATGCCGTGGTTCGAGGTAGAGCAACCTTCCCCCGTATTCTCCGATGCGATTGGGTGTAAACAGGCCCAGGGTTATCCCGGAAAGCACCGCCGAAAAGGCCTTCCTCGCCCCGATGGGCTCCAGCGAGCGAAGCAGCCGGCGCCATTTAGCCGACTCGAGGCCCCAATTGACAGGAACCAGCACCAGCGCCAAAACGAACCAGGGAAGGGCCAGACCGCGAAGGGGATTGCGGACCTGGCGGAGCACGTCATGCAGGTCTCGCTGGTGGAAAACCTGGTAATAGGCCGCCGCCAGCATAGCGACCAGAAGGCCTACCTTTATCGCAGTGTTTAACCGGCCCGCCTGGCGCATTAGTGCAAAGTAGAGCAAATATTTCCAAGCCTGTTCCGGCCGTGGAGCGGATCATTCTGGGCGTGGATCCGGGCAGCACCATTATGGGCTATTGCCTGCTGCGCTCCCGGGGAAAAGAGGCGTTTGTCATGACGTCAGGGGTGCTGCGCCTTAGCCAATACGGCGAACATTACCAGCGCCTGACGGCCATTTTTCACCGGCTAAATCAGGTGGTCACGGAATACCGGCCCGACGAACTGGCTATTGAATCGCCATTTTTTGGCAAGAACGTTCAGTCTATGCTCAAGCTCGGACGGGCCCAGGGCGTTGCGATCACCGTGGCGCTGACGCGGGGTATGCCCGTGCAGGAATATTCGCCGCGAAAAATCAAACAAGTCATTACCGGCAACGGCAACGCCAGCAAGGAACAGGTGGCCAAAATGCTGCCCAGCTTGACTACAATGCTAAACCTGCCGGAAACCCTGGACGAAACGGATGCGCTGGCCACTGCCCTTTGCCACCACATTGAGCGACAACGCCCGCTGGGACCTTCGGTGAGCCCCGCGCGAAAAGCCAAACAAGCCATGTCCTGGAAACAGTTTCTGGATCAAAACCCGGAGCGCCTCAAGCCC